>NZ_JBLROA010000068.1:0-33947 GCF_047921505.1 Micromonospora sp. SL1-18
AAGTCTGTCGGTGGCGGCTGCTGCTGCTTCAATCGGCGGCGAGCGGCTGGCCACCTGGTTCGTCGGCGAACTGTCGATGGTGCCCGCCGACGAGCGCAACATGATCCGGCGGATGTTCGGCCGGGAGGTCCCGGAGTCGCACTGGAACGACCCGGAGATGTTGCGCTTCGCCCGGACCACGGTGGCCGACCTGCGTTCGGCGTACGGCCGTTACCCGGCCGACCCGGCGATCGCCGGGCTGGTCACCGAGCTGCTCGGGATGTCGCTGCGGTTCGCCGCGTTCTGGGCCGAGCATGAGGTGGGGGAGCGGCGGCCCACCGTCAAACGGGTGGTGCACCCGGAGTTGGGCCCGCTGGTGTTCGAGTGTCGGGTGCTGCACGTACCCGAGACCGATCAGCGGCTGATTGTCTACGTCCCCGCGCTGGGCTCGCCGACCCAGGCGGCCTTCCGCGGGGTCGGCGGGCGCGTCCGCTCCTGAGGCATCTTCGGTCAGCTCGGCGCGTAGTCAGAAGGTGTCGGGGTTCGGGCCCTGCCGGCCGGCGTCGCCTTGGTCCAGGCCGTTGATCCGGTCCATCGTGGCGTCGTCCAGTTCGAAGTCGAAGATCTGGAAGTTCTCCTCTACGCGCTGCGGCGTGGTCGACTTCGGAAAGACGATGTCGCCGCGCTGTACGTGCCAGCGCAGTACGACCTGTGCCGGGGTGCGGCCGACCTCTTCGGCGATGTCGATGATCGTCGGGTCGCCGAGCACCCTGCCCCGCGCGAGCGGCGACCACCCTTCGGTGAGGATGTTGTGCGCCGCGCCGTACGCGCGCACCTCCTCGTTGCCGAAGTACGGGTGCACCTCGACCTGGTTGACCGCCGGCGTCACCTCCGCCTCGGCGGCCAGCCGCTCCAGGTGCGGCACCTGGAAGTTCGACACGCCGATCGACTTCGCCCGGCCGTCGCGCTGCAACTCCTCCAGCACCTTCCAGGTGGAGACGAAGTCGCCGCTGTACCGGGTCGGCAGCGGCCAGTGGATCAGGAACAGGTCGAGGTAGTCGAACTTCAGCGCCTGCAACGTTGACTCGAACGCCTTGCGGGCGTCGTCGGGGCGGTGGAAGCCGTTGTCCAGCTTGCTGGTGACGAAGACCACGTCGCGGTCCAGCCCGGTGGCGCGGATCGCCTGGCCCACCTCGGCCTCGTTGCCGTACATCTCGGCGGTGTCGATGTGCCGGTAGCCGACCTCGAGGGCCTCGCCGACGGCCCGGGCGGTGTCCTTCGGCTCGATCTGGAACACCCCGAAGCCGAGCTGCGGGATCATGTTGCCGTCGTTGAGCGCGATCTTGGGAACGCCGTACACGGCCATCAAGCCTCATCTCCCATCGTCCGGGTGCCGGGAGCGTTTCCACGCGGGTCGCCCCGACCTGCTGCCACCGTATCCTCCTACCCGATCCGGCCGGTTCCTCACGGCGCCGACGGGATGAGCCCCGCCAATCGATCATGACACCTGAAGTTCACCGAAGGTTGGCCGTCCCGTTGGTTTGCCCCTGCTACCAAGACCTCGATCAAGATGCGGGTCCTCGACAGGACAGGAACGGGGTGCAGGTGCGGGCCAGAAGATTCCCGGCGCTGGTACTGGCGGCGCTGGTGCTGCTCACCGGGTGTACGACGACCGAGCCGACCACCGAGCGGACCGGCGGGCCGGCCGCCGGCACCCTGCGAATGGTCGCCGGCAGCGAGCAGCAGAGCGTCGTCGAGACGGTCGTCAAGCCCTGGTGCGCCGGCCGGCACTACCGCTGTGAGGTCACGTTCAAGGGCTCGGTGGACCAGGCCCGGCTGCTCGCCACCGGCAGCACCGACTACGACGCGTACTGGTTCGCCTCCAGCGTCTTCCTCCAGTTGGGCGACCGGGCCAGCACGCTACGCGACGTTCAGCCGATGTTCCTCACCCCCGTGGTCTTCGCCGCCTGGCGCTCCGAGATGGACAAGCTCGGCTTCGCCGGCCGCTCCGACGTCCCGATCGCCGACATCCTGCGCGCGGTCGAGTCCGGCCGGACCAAGGTGTGGATCACCAACCCCACGCAGTCCAACTCGGGCGCCACCGTGCTGTTCGGCTTTCTCAACTACTTCGCCGGCAACGGCCCCGGGGCCCCGCTGACCCAGGAGCAGCTCGACTCGCCCGCCGTCGAGCAGGGCGTCAGCCGGTTCGTCAAGGCGATGGACCAGACGCCGCCCTCCACCGGCACCCTGATGGCCGAGTGCCTGGCCCACCCGGACCAGTGCCGGGCCATGTTCACCTACGAGGACCTGGTCATCGAGAAGAACGCCGAGCTGGTCAAGGCCGGCAAGGAACCGCTCCTGGTGGCCTACCCCCGCGGATCCCTGGCGGTCAGTGACGCCCCACTGGGCTTCCTGGCGCAGTCCGGCAACGACGACGCCCACCAGATCTTCACCGAGCTGCAGAACCATCTGCTCGAGGACGCCGGCGCGCAGGCCGCGCTGCTCAAGCTGGGCCGCCGCCCGGCCACCGGGGTCGGGCTCACCCTCGACAAGCCCGACGCGACCGTCTTCAACCCGGCCTGGGGCATCCAGGCCACCATCAACGAGCAGGCCATCCAGTTCCCGGCCGCGCCGGTCATCCAGGCGGCCCTGGACCGCTATCAGACCCGCTATCGCCGCCCGGTCGCCGTCCACTACTGCCTCGACGGCAGCGGCTCGATGGGCGAGAACGGCGGCTGGAAGGGCGTCCAGGCCGCGGCCGGGCAGATCTTCGACCCCGACCAGGCCGCCCTGAACTTCCTGCAGACCCACCCGAAGGACAGCACCACGGTCAGCATCTTCAACGGCGACATCACCGGCGGCAGCCCGTGGACGGTGCAGGGCAACGACCCGGCCGCGCTGCGTGGCCTGGCCCGCAAGGTCACCGCCTACCGCCCCGACGGCGGCACCGACATGTACGCCTGCCTGCGCCGCGCAGCCGACGAACTCGCCCGCCCCCAGCCCGAGGACCGCAAGCGGCTGGTCGTGCTGATGACCGACGGGCAGTCCGACACCGGGCGGCGCAAACCCGCCGTCGCCGCACTCCGCTCGGCCGGCGTACCGGTGGTCGCGATCGCCTTCGGCCGCGACGCCGACCCGACCCAGCTCAAGGAGGTGGCCGAGGCCACCAACGGCACCTTCGTGCGGCAGGACGACCTGGTGGCGGCCCTGCGGCAGGCGGCGGGGTACAAGTGAGGCGCCGCCTGGCCGCCCCGGTCGCGTTGGCCGCCGCCGTCGGCGCCTTCGCGCTGGTGTTCACGCTCACCGGCAGCCTGCTCTGGTCGCCGTCGCTCGCCGCCGTCACCGCGCTTGGGCTCTACCTGATGCTCGATGACCGCACCGCCACCCGCGCCCAGCAGGACACGTACGCCGACGAGGCCCGAGACCGGGTCGACGAGGCCCTGCGGGTGCTGCGCGGCATCGAGCGGCTCGCCCGCGACGTCCGCCAGCCGGAGGCCCGCCGCGCACTGGAGGACGCCTGCCGGTACGTCCCCGAACTGTTCGACCGGGTCCGGGATCACTCACCGGACAGCCTCTACTCCACGGCGTCCCGGATGGGCGGGCACCTGCGCAGCCTCGACGGCGCGGTACGGCAGTACCTGGACATCCAGCGCCAGCCGGTGCTCTACCACGACCCGGAAACCCTGCGCCGCAACGGCGAGCAGGCGTTCCGGCGGTTCGCCGACTTCGCCCTGGACAGCGTCCGGCTGATCAATCAGGGCGACATCGCGCAGTACACCGCCAACCTCGACACCGTCGCCCCGCCGAGCATGCCCGACCTGGGCCGATGAAGGAGTCACGTTGAGACTGCCCAGCACCCGATTCCTGATCGGGCTGGTCATGGTGATCGTCGTCTGCGTCGCCGCGGTGGTGCTGTGGCGCCACTACTCGGACACCCCGGCCACCGCCGCCCCACCCACCAGCGTCACCTGCGTGGGCGGCTCCGAGAAGTCCGAACTGATGGCCGACGACGAGGTCAAGCGGATCCTGCGCGACAACTACCGGCTGGAGGTCGCCTTCCAGCCCCTCGGCTCGTACGACCAGGTGCAGCTGAGCACCGACGAGATCAAGGCCCGCAAGCTGGACTGCCTCTGGCCGTCCAGCGCCAGCGCGCAGAGCGTATTCGAGGCCCAGCACACCGGTGCCTTTACCGACTACCGGGCGGAGAACCTGCTCCAGTCGCCCGAGGTCATCTACGCCGGCCCGCGCGGCACCGACGCGCTCGTACGCAAGGGCATCGTGCAGCGTCGCGGCGACCGGTACTTCGTCGTCGACATGAAGGGCCTGCTGCTGGACCACGTGGTCAAGCACCGCACCTGGGAGGCGATCGGCGCCGCCGACCTGCGCGGCCCGATCACCGTGGCCAGCACCGACCCCGCCAAGTCCAACAGCGGATTCACCCTGGCCCAGCTCGAACTCAACATCATCGCCACCGCCGACGGGTTCTCCGCCCCGAGCCTCGCCCAGGCCCGCCAGGCACTGCCCACCATGCGCGCGCTGCACGACGCGCAAGGCCTCCAGTCGCGCAGCTCCGACTCCGGGTTCCGGGAATGGCTCACCCAGGGCGGCGAGTTCAAGGCCCCGCTTTACGCCGGCTACGAGAACCAGATCATCCAGCAGGTGGTGCAGAGCGGCGACAACAGCGCCAACCTGCTGAAGAACGTCCGGGTGCTCTACCCCGATCCGACCATCCACAGCGACCACCCGGTGCTCGCCCTCGACCCGGCCGCCGGCCGGCTCATCGACGCGCTCAAAGACCCCAAGATCCAGGCCATCGCCTGGCAGCGGTACGGCTTCCGCTCGGCCGTGCGGGTCGGCGCGAACGACGTCGGCGACTTCCCCGGCATCGGGCTCGCCGACCAGGTGCGGGCCGCCCCCGCGCCCGCCGCCGACGTGACGCTCGCGCTGCTCAGCTGCATGAAGAACGCCACCACCTGCAATTGATTGCTCCCCACGTCTAGAGGCGGGGGATTCCTGGCTCAGGCAGCACGGCATCGACTCCGAAGGAGCCAAGGACGTGTCTTACACCGTCGGCACCAGCTCGGTTCAAACCTGCCGAGGCAAGGATTACCCTTGCGGCGTTCCGGTCGCGGTCTGCGACGTGGTCGCAGGATTCGCAGCGGAAGACTCGTTCGGACAGCACCAGCCGCTGCTTGGCTCTCGCGTGGCAGTTGGCGCATGTCATCGTGGTGTAGGCGGGCGGCACCGGCACCACCTTCCGGCCCGCCCGCTTGCCACGGTCGATCAGTTCACGTTTGGTAGCGCCGATGGCGGCGTCGGCGGCTTTGCGGGCCATGCTGGTCTTGGCGAGGAACTTCGGTTTGAAGTCTTCGACGGCGATTACGTGATGGCGGTCAACGACGTGTTTGGCCCACTTGCGGGCGGTGTCCTGCCTCTGCCGTGCCACCTTCTTGTGGATCTTGGCCGCCGTCGCCTTGGCCTTCCGGTAGCCGCTGGATGCCTTCTGGCCGGGTTCAGGTGCTCGTCTGGCCATACGCCGCTGTGCTGCGGCCAACGCCCGCGCGGCCCGTTTGCCGTACTCGGGGTGGGGCAGGTCGAAGGCCGGGTCGGTGGTGTTCGCGACGGCTTTGACGCCCCAGTCGATGCCGATCTGCCCGTCGGCATCCGGTCCCTGGCCGGTGGGACGGCGCACCACGAACGACGCGTACCAGTGTCCGAGGCTGTCCTGGTAGACACGCACGCTGCTTGGATCGGCGGGAAGTTCCCGCGACCACACCACCGGCACAGTCACCCCGCGTGGCAGGCACAGGCGTTCATTCTTGAGGCTGAACCCGCGCCGGGTGTAGTTGAGCGACGGCAGGGCCTTCTTCCGCGATTTCGGTACCGGCCTGCCGCGTCCCTTGACCTTGTGCGAGGCGGCCAGCGCTTGGGCGTAGTCGCGCAGGGTTTGCTGCTGGGCGACGACCGAGCCTTCTCGCAGCCACGCGCTGCTGGCCCGGGCCTCGGTGAGCAGGACGGACAGCTTCGCGCCGGTCGGTTGACGGCCGGATCGTTGCTGGTGCACGGCCTCGTTCCACAGCCACCGGCAGCGGTGCCACTCGGAGGTCAGTGCGGCGACCGCCGTCGCGCCGGGGCGCAACCGGTAGGTGTAACGCACTGTCTCCTCCACATCGGACAGCATACACGTCTGGTCTATATGCTGTCTGGGTGGAGGAAGTCAGATCGAACAACGACGTCGTTTACCGCTGCATCTACCACGTTGTGTGGTGCCCGAAATACCGGCGTCCGGTTATCACCGGACCCGTCGACGCCCGCCTCAAACAGATCATCGTCCAGGTGTGCGCCGAGCGGGACGCCCCGATCGTCGAGCTGGAGATCATGCCCGACCACGTTCAACTGCTCGTCACGGTCGACCCCCAGTTCGGCATCCACCGCCTCGTCAAAGCCATCAAAAGCCGCTCCTCGCGGCTGCTCCGCCAAGAATTCCCCACCTTGAAAACCCGCCTGCCCACCCTGTGGACCAACTCGTACTTCGTTGCCACCATCGGCGGCGCAACCTCGGAAGCTGTCAACCGCTATGTCCAGAACCAACGCAACGCCTGAACGCCCGCACCCCCACGGCCAAAGCCGAGGGCTTCTCGGGCACATTCCGGTGAAGGGACCCACCTCATGACCGAGGGACTCCAGATCGACTTCGGCAGCATCGTCGGCGGCCCGGCCGACCCGCCCGCCGGCGCCGCCGATGCGGCGATCACCACCGCGCTGGCCACCGCCGAGCCGAAGACCTTCTCCTGTACGGCGCTACTCACGGCGGCCCAGCGGGAGCAGGCCGAGCAGGCGGCCCGCCAGCTCTACCCGACCATGCTGGCCAACACCGACACCCTGGCGAACTTCGGCAACCAGGCGCTGGACCAGGTCAACGCGCAGGTCAGCCGGATCTTCCGGGAGGTCGGCCGGGTCGACATCCCGGAACTGACCGGCATCATGCACGAGATCAACGACCGGATGCGCAGCTTCCGCCGCAAGTACGACCCCAGCGATCCCAAGGTGCGGGAGACCTTCACCAAGTTCTCCGACGCCATCCGTGGCCTGTTCCGCAAGGGCCGGGACCTGCTGGAGATGCTCTTCGAGGAGGCCCGCACCGTCGAGCAGCAGCTCGACCGGGTCGCCGGGCAGCTCGGCGACAAGCAGCTGGAGCTGCGCCGCAACGTGGTGCTCTGCGACGAGCTGTACAAGGCCAACGAGGCGGCCATCGGGCAACTCGTCGGCGCCATCGCGGTGATGGAGCTGATCCGCGACGTGGCGCTGGAAGACGCCCGGTCCATCACCGTCACCCCGGGCGCGCCCGACGAACGCGACCAGCAGGAACGGCTGTCCCTGGTCACCGAGTTCGCGCAGGCGCTGGAGGTGCGGATCAACGAGTTCCAGCAGCGCCTCTTCGTCGCCTGGTCCACCTCGCCGCAGGTCCGCAACATCCGCACCCTCAACTACGGTCTCGGCCAGCGCCTCGCCCTGCTGATGAACCTCACCATCCCGACGATGAAGCTCACCATCGCCCAGTGGGCGCTGCTGTTGCAGGCCAACCAGGCCGCCGACATGCAGCAGGCGGTCGCCGACGGCGCCAACGACGTGCTGTCGGCGTACGCGGCGGCGTCGAAGACGGCAGTGCCGCAGATCGCCAAGGTGATCCAGACCCCCACCGTCCGCCCGGAGACCATCCTCGAGGTCGCCGAGTCGATCGACGCGCAGGCGCGGGGCATCGAGGAGGCCGTCCGCTACGGCCAACAGAAGCGGGCCGAGGTGGTCACCGCCATCGTCACCGCCAACCAGTCCATGTCGGAGTCCTCGCAGCGGCTCAGCCGTACCGTCGTCGAGCTGGTCACCCGAGCCAAGGAGCCGGTGGCGCTGCCCGCCGGGCCGCAGCTGCCGACGGCGGTGCTGGAGCAGGCCCCGGCCGTCGTCCCCGCCCCGCGCTGACCGACGCGTCCCCGGCCGGTGACTGGCCCGCCTCGAACAGCACCGGCCACGGGCGGGCGGCCGACGCGACCGCCGCGCCGGCCCGGGCGGCGACTGGCGGGGCCCCGGCGGCCCCGCCGCTCAGCCCCCGGTCAGGTCGCGCAGGGCCAGTACCGACTTCCAGTTGCGGGTCGTCGCCACCACCCCCAACTTCTTCTCCAGGTACGCGTTGGTGAACTTCGTCCGCCCGTACCCGCCGTCCGGGAAGTGCAGGTGGATCTCCCGGCCGGCCGCCGCGTACTCGATGTTCTCGCCGGCCGGCACGGCCAGCGCCGCGAGCCGGGCCTTCGCCGGCGCGGCCGACAGGAACGCCACCAGCACCCGGGTCGGGTCGTCCTGCTGATCGGCGTACGGGCTGGCCGCCGCCACCGCCGCCAGTTCGGCGCCGCTGCGGACCAGCACCGGCACGGTCGGCCCCAGCTCGTCGGCGATCGCCCGCTCGATCCCCTGCGCCAGTTTGCCGGTGTCGGTCTCCGAGCTGGTGAACACCGCGTTGCCGCTCTGCAGGTACGTCTTCACGTCCTCGTGCCCCAGGTCGGCGACCAGACGGCGCAGGTCCGCCATGGCGATCCGGGTGCTGCCGACGTTGACGCCCCGGAGCAGGGCGGCGTAGCGGGTGCTGCCCCCGGCCATCCTGGGCCTCCTCGCCTCGGCGTCGCTCCCGGCCAGCCTAGTACGGCAGCCGCCGTTTCAGATCTTGCTGCTGAACCGGCCGTCCGCGCCCAAGAACGAACCGAAAGCGTGCCGTGTCCAATGGAACGGCAGCCGACGGACCGACCCGGTTCAGGTGAATCGCCGGACCCGGAGCGCGAGGATGCTTCCGGGCGGGTCGCTCCGGCCTGGTTGAGGATCGCCCAGATCGTGGCCGACAGCCCAGGAAAGGAGCCCCTCCAGCAGGAGGGGCTACCCGCCCGTCACAGTGGCCCCGGCACTCTCCGGCGTGCTCGGTGACGGCGTAGGGCTGATCGTCCCCTACTGACGGGTTGTCGTGTTGATGTAGTTGATTCCGTCGCGGTAGAAGCCGTCGACGGCGCGCTGCACCTCCTTCATGCTCACGGCCTTGCCGGACACCGAGTAGATCCAGTTGACCTGCATGTTCCAGGTTCGATCGCCGGCGAAGGGCAGGTCGACGAGCCAAGCGTTGAGGTGGACGGCCATGGGTGCACGGGGGAAGGTCGTGCCGCCGCTGCGGAAGACCGGCCGACCGTCGACCGAGTACGTGACCGTACCGTTGACTGCAGTGATCAGCAGGGTGTGCCATCCGGCGAGGGATCGATGCAGAGCGCGTGTGGTGCGGTCGCCCCCTTTGGCACTACGCCAGCTGGTGGTGTCGAGTTTGGGGCCGGGGGCACCCCAGCCGCCGTTGGGCTGGTACTCGAAGTCGAGTTCGTTGTAGCGCTCTGAGGTCGATTCCGGCGAGATCGTGCAGAAGGATTCGATGACGTGGTCGCCGTGGCGACCGTCGGCGGGTCGGTCGGAGAAGAGGATTCGTGCGGCGATGGTGCCGGTCAGGAAGGTGTTGTCGACACCGATCAGCTCGGCCTGCCGGGTGCCTTGCCGGGTGCCGTCGGTGGTGACCTGCAACTGAAGTACCTGTCCGCCTTTGGCTTTTCGATTGGCGGGGAAGCTGATGGCGTCCGCTGACCAGGTGCCGGCGATCCCGGGCCCGCCGCCGTCGGTGCGGGCCTGCCACCCGTTGGCGGTCACCGCCGGATCGGCGACATCGGTGTAGTGGAAGTTGTCGAAGAGAGTGTCGGCCGGCACGGTCAGGGCCGACGCACTCGAGGATTGGGCGGAAGGTGCTGGTGCAGCCGGACCGGGCTCCTCCCCCCAGGAGAGAGCACCGTCGACGTAGCCGGTGACGCGTGTCGAGGGCGCGAAGTGGGTGAGCGCCGGATCGAACGAGCGATCGTCGGCCTGATCCAGGTCCTTGTGGTCGAGGCGGTACAGCTGCAGCCCGATGGCTTGGCTGCCCTGGCCGGGTGCCAGAGTGCCGGCAGAGGAGGTGAAACCCACCCGCAGGTAGTGAGTGGCGGTGGGGGCCGGATGCGACATCGCACTGACGACTTGGGTGACGTTCGAGCAGCGGAGGGCCGTCTGTAGGCAGTTGGCCGCGTATCCGGCACTGTCTTCGTCGCTGAAGTAGTACCGGAGCGTCACTTTGTGCAGCGCCACCGGCCGGCTGGATGTGTTGATCACTTCCAGCCACGGCCTCCCGATCGGAGCAGTGGCGGGGGTGTCCGTCCGATACCGGACGGTCAGCAGTGGATTCCCGCCATCGGGCCGGGCGGCGTTCGTCTTCCGCCACACACCGTAGAGAACAACCCCGGCGGCGAAGACCACCATGACCATGAGCACGCTGAGCCAACGGTGAGAGGAACGAGAACGCGACGGACCCATACGAGCTCCTTGACGACTCGACGCCCGCGTAATCAGGAAGTGCTGGCAGGGGGCGCCTAGACAAACGCGCGTCATCCTACCGACGCCGACCTGCGGCGTGATCCTGCAAGGCGGGAGGCATTCCTGGCCAGCCTCGTGGGCGGCCTCCACCAGCCAAATGGGCAGCTAAAACTGGCCTAGAGGAGGCATCGTCGACGTGGCCAGGCCGGCTATGGTTCTCCTGCTCCAGTCCGCGATAGCCGGCCTGAAGATGATCATCGAGCGGGGAACTCGTGTCACACAACATGATGATGGGCGAAACGGGGCCTGAGGCGACCGCCATCCTGCACGGTCTCCGCTGGAGGCACCACGGCACTCCGAAGCCCAGCGGCCCGACGCTGCACGACATCGTCGCCATCGTCCCGGCACGAAACGAGGAAGTGGGGATCCTCACCTCTCTGAATTCCCTGGCCCGGCAGACCTGGCGCCCTGACCGCATCGTCGTGGTCGTCAACAATTCCACCGACCAGACGGAACATTTCGCCCGGCAGTTCGCCGCCGATCCACGTACACCGCGCACCGATGTCCTGCTGATGCCCAACAACGAGCACAAGAAGGCTGGTGCCCTCAACTACGGCATCGCCTGGCTGAGCCAGCGGGTCGGCGGGCGGCTGGACCCGGTCCAGCACGTCCTGGTGATGGACGCCGATACGGAACTGCACCCGAGGTTCATCGAACGGGCCCGCAAGGTGATCACCTCGGACCCCGAGATCGGTGGCGTCAGCGCCGTCTGTCTGGGCCGCACCGGGCTGTGGCGCAACCCCTGGCAGAGATTCCTGCTGGGCATGCAGATCATCGAGTACGGCCGCGCCGCCAACGCCCGTTTCCTGACCGACGTGCACACCATGTCGGGCGCCGGATCCTTCTACCGGGGCGTGGCCCTGCAATCGGTCATCGACCGGCGCGGCGCGGTGTTCTGGGAGGACCATCGCAACCTCGTCGAGGACTACGAGACGACGCTGACGCTCAAGGAATGCGGCTGGAAGGTGACCGCGAACCAGCTGTGCATCGCCTACACCGATCTCATGCCCACGCTGCGTGAGCTGCTGCAACAACGTCAGCGCTGGGTTCGTGGCACCGTCGACGCTCTGCGCGCCCGTGGTTGGACCAAGTTCACCTGGCACTCGATCGCGACGATGATCCTCGGGCTGCTCGGCGTCGTGTACATCATCGGCTGGGGGGCCACCCAACTGGCCGCCGCCGTCGCGAACGGCTTCGCGCAACAGCCCATCTTCTGGTTGCTGTTCGCGTTCTGGGTCATCTACCCCGCGGTGCGGGTACGCAACCTCGGCTGGAAGGCGATGCTGGTCGAGGCCCTGCTCATTCCCGAACTGGTCTACACGGTCGTACGCACCTACTGGCTCCTGTCATCCCTCCTCAAGTCCTATTTCACGCCCGTGTCGACATGGAAGTAGGGCAGCGTCACAGGTGAACGCCCTCAAAGGCTTCGGGATCTGCTTCCTCCTGGCGGCGGCCCTGGTCGCCATGCGCGAACTCGCACAGGTGGAATACGCCCTCCTCATCCTGACGATCGTGCTCATCACCGGATCCACAGGCGCCTACCTGGCATCGCGTCACCGATACCGCAAGGACCGCCGCATCGCCGGCGACTGAGCGGTCTCTGAGTTGTAGCCAGGAAACATGGACGCGGACTGATCACGAGCACAGCCTTGCAGTGGTCAGGCTGGCGACGCCGGCATCAAGCCCAAGCCCGACGATCCCACTACACACGCCGCCCCAACCTCGAACTTCAGCACTGATCACGAACGGCGGCTGCCGTACTAGGGCCCTCGATGCTGCCCGGCTGGCCGCGCCGCCCGATCCTGCCGCAGAACAATCGGTTCGGCGCAGGGTCAGCGGCACGTCGCGGCTCAGCGCTGGCGGATGGCGGTGGAGTTGAGCCGGAAGCCGATGGTGCGCTCGACGATCCGTTCGACCAGCTCCATCTTCCGCAGTCCGGCGACCCCGCGCAGCCCCACCCGGGCGGCTAGCGCCCGCAGCTCCCGGGTCGTCCAGGACCCTAGGTACGCCGTACCGTCCTCGCGCCGGGACATCGCCGTGAGCGCGGCGTGGGCCCGCTTTACGTCCTGGATCACGCCCGGCGGCGCCGCCCGTCCGGCGGCTGCCGGTGCACTGCCCCTGTTCCCCGGCGTCGGGGCGACGCCGGGGGCGGGCGGCGCGGGGTCGGCGGCGGGCGGGAGCAGCGCGAGCCGGGCGCGTCCCGCGGCCAGGTCGGCGGCCTCTGTTGCGGACAGACCGCCGAGGAACGCGGCCACCCGGGCCAGCACGGCGAGTGTCGGGTCGCTCATGCGTCTGCCGCCGTCGCGCCGCTGGTGACGGGGGAGGCGGGGGTTGCCGCCGCACCGCTGGTGACGGGGCTGGAGGGGGTTGCCGTCGAGGCGGGCTGGAGGTGGGCCAGGAACTCGGTGGTGATCTGCCGCAGCTCTTCGCGCGCCGCCGGCGCGCTGATCCGGTCCCGCAGCACCACCGGCACCCCGCGCGGCGTGTTCGTGGCGAACAGGGTCACGTTTTCCCGCAGCGGGGTCGGGAACACCGGCACGCCCAGTGCCCGGACCTGGTCCATGTAGCCCTGGTGCGTGGCGATCGGCCGCTGCGCCATCAGCTGGATCATCGTGAACACCACGCCCGCGATGTCGGGAGCCACCTTGTGGTGGCGGCGGATCTTGGCGAACCGGCGGGAGTCCGCGTTGTACCGGTCGACCAGTTCGCGCACGTTGCCGTGCAGGTAGTCGATGCCGAGGGTGGACAGGTAGTCGGCCTTGGCCGGGATGAGCAGGTGGTCGCTGGCGATGATCGCCGACTGGGTGACCACGTTGAAGTTCGGCGGGCAGTCGATGAGCACCAGGTCGTACGGGTCCAGCGCCGGGTCGTGCAGGCCCTGGTCGAGCGAGCCGCGGACCCGGAAAAGCTCGGCGTCGTACTCGTCGCCGTCGGCCACGCCCCGCGCCAGGGCCAGGTCGATGTCGACGAGCTGCAGGTGGGACGCGATCAGGTCGAGCCGCCCCGCGCCCTTGAGCTGGGCGTTCGCCGGGCCGGGGGTGACCACCAGCTCACCGAGGGTTACCGCCGAGGTGTCCCCGCGCAGCCCGTCGTACCAGCGCTTGACCGTGCGCTCGTCGCGCAGCCGGTCCCGCCAGTCGTCCGGTTCGTAGAAGCTGAACGTCAGGCTGGCCTGCGGATCGAGGTCGATCAGCAGTACCTTCATCCCTCGGTTGGCCAGCTCGGCCCCGAGGTTGGCGGTCATCGTGGTCTTGCCGACCCCGCCCTTGTAGTTGATCACGGATACGACGTACACCGGTACCTCCCGACCGGGTACGGTAACGGGCGGCGTCGGCCGGCGACAGGCCAGCACCCGGGATCGTCGGTGTTACGGTGCCGGCTCGGCGGGCTGCTCAGGGGGAGGGTCGCCAACTCGCCGCGCAGCTCCCGGGCCTCACCGCCCCGGCCACCGTCGAGGCGTACGCGCCGGACGTGGTGCTGATGGACATCCCTGGCTCGACCTGAACAACCGGGTGCAGCCGCGGCGGCCGGCTCGGCGCGGCCCGGAGCCGTGCCAGTGGGCGAGAGGCCCTCGGTGGCCGGCCCGAACAGCCCGGGGTGGCACGGGGGGTGGGGCCGCCGCCCCACCCCCGTGCCCGGGCCGCCGTCGACGTCCGCGCGGCCCGGCCGGTCAGATTCCGCACCTCGAGGCGGACCAGACGGTCGTGTTCGCACTTTTGTCGGCGTTGTTCTCGCGGCGCGAGTCCACGTGGACGTGGGTGCTGTGGCCCGGATAGCCGGGGCCGAAGATCCCACTGAAGCCGTGCTTGCGGGCCTCTCGGGCCAGCCGGCACAGCGACGACGTACGCGAGGTCAGGTCGGCCGCGTTGCCGTAGAGGTGCTGGCTGTCCGACGCGCCGCCGATCCGCCGGTTGCAGGCGAAGCTGCGGAAGCCGCTGTTCACGTAGATGGGCTTGTCGCCGAGGCTGTGACGCAGCGCCTCCAGCTTCCACATGATGCGCAGCGCGTTGGCCCGCGTCGCCGTCGAGGAGAGCGGACCGCCGCTCCAGCCACCGATGCCGCAGCCGTTGTCCAGCTCCGAGTAGCTGAAGTGTTTCGGCGTGCAGTCGTTGTCCTGCAACTCGTAGATCTTGGCGAAGGTCTGCGGGCCGGCGATGCCGTTGGCGGGCAGCCCGTACGCGGACTGGAAGCGCCGGACCGCCGCCGCTGTCTCCGGGCCGTACTTGCCGTTGATGTGGACGATGCCCCGGTACGCGGCCCAGCCGGCCACGCGGATCTGCAGTTGGCGGACATCCTCACCGGATTGTCCCTGGCTGAGTGGCCGGTTCCAGGTGTAGCAGCCGTCGGCGTATGCCGCTGGCGCGGCGACCACGGTGGCGATCGCCGCTCCGGGCAGGGCCAGCGCGAGGGCGAGAATCATCCGCTTCAGCGTGTTGATGCGCACAGAAGTCCTCCTGACAGGAGTGGGATTGGGATGCGACCAGGGCATCGACCGCGACGTCCTGTCGCTCCCACCCTGGCAGCAATTCGACCGATTAGCGGTTAATTACCGAAATGATCCTCATATTCCCTGTTCAACCGCATGACGTGCAAATTGCAGGAATGGCCGGATGTCTCCCCAGGTGGACGTGCTGGCCCGGCTAAAACGCCCAAAGATGACAGAAACGGTCTTGCGATGGCACCCCCGAGGGTGATGTTGCCGCGCGCCCCTGAGCCGGTAACGTCTGCGCCGGGGACCGGAGACGACTCCCCGGCGACCTGCTCGGGCGGGGGAGGTGGGCGTTGGCGCGTGGTGGCGTCTTCTGCGTCGAAGGCCAGTGGCACCGGGACCTCAACGAGCGCGGCTCTGTCCTGCCCACCCTCGAACTGCTCGAACGGCTGGGCCGGATCCGCTTCATCCACAAGGACGCCGCCACCCGCGACGAGCTCTTCTACTTCATCGACCGCTGGCTGCTCAAGCAGTACGCCGACTACCGGGTCGGCTTCTTCGCCATGCACGGCGAGCCCAGCCGGCTCTGCCTCACTGACTGGGACTCGGTGGAGCTGACCGACGTCGCCGAGCGGATGGCCGGCCGCTGCGAGGGCCGGCGCCTCTACTTCGGCAGCTGCTCGGTGCTGCGCGCCTCCGACGCCGCGTTGCGGGACTTCCTCGACGTGACCGGGGCGGCGCTGGTCTGCGGCTTCACCCGCGAGGTGGACTGGGTCGAGTCGGCCGCGTTCGAGACCGTGCTCCTGGACGTGCTGGCCAACGGGCAGCGGCACAACGCCGCCGAGCTGCGGATGGGCTCGGCGCACTGGGCGCCCCTCGCCTCGTACCTCGGTTTCCGGGTGATCTACGCCAACGGCCGCGCCTGGCGGGCGGCGGCCCGGCCCCGGGTGCCCGCCCAGCCGGCCCCGGGCGGGGCTGACGCCCGCCCCCGCTGACGCCCGGCCCGGGCGCGCGGGATGCGGCAAGTTGCGGTGTCCCCGACGCGGGACGGCCCGATTCGCCGCATCCCGCGCCCGGCCGCTGGGCCCCGGCCCGCGTGGAGTCCCCGTCCGAGGCACCTGGTAGAAACCGAGGCATGGCACGGACCATTGCGACCAACACCCGGGTCGACCGGGACGCCCTGCTCGAGTTCCTCCGCCCCCGACACAAGGTCCTGCTGATGACGACCCGCGCCGACGGCCGGCCGCAGTCCTCCCCGGTCGCCTGCGGGGTCGACGCCGAGGGTCGGCTGGTCATCTCCACCTATCCGGAGCGGGCCAAGGCGGCCAACATCCGCCGCGACCCTCGGGTCTCCGCCTGCGTGCTCTCCGACGACTGGAACGGGCCGTGGGTGCAGGTCGACGGCACCGCCGAGGTACTCGACCTGCCCGAGGCCCTCGAACCGCTGGTTGAATACTTCCGCAGCATCTCCGGCGAGCACCCGGACTGGGACGAGTATCGCCAGGCCATGGTGAAGCAGGGCAAGTCGCTGATCCGGGTCACCATCGACGCCTGGGGCCCGATCGCCACCGGCGGCTTCCCCGCCCGGCTGGCCGACTGAACGACCGGGCCGCGTGGACCACCCGCGACCGGGCCCCGTGGACCGCGTCCCCCCGGGCCGGGGTGAACCGCACGCGGCTCAGTACGCCGCGGTGAAACGCGCGTTGCCGAACCGCGGGTTCTCGATCTCGTCGACGATCGCCACCGCCAGGTCCTCGTAGGTGAGCACCGACCGGCCCTGATCATCGGTCACCGGATGGTCGGTGCCGGTGCGGTAGTGGCCCGTCCGCTCGCCCGGGTGGAACTCCAGCGGCGGCGGGGAGACGTACGTCCAGGTCACCCCGTCGGCCGAGGAACGGTAGACCGCCAGCGCCTCGGCCTGGCCCAACGCCGCGTCCCGGTACTCCTCGGGAAAGTCCGGCTCGTCGAGGTACGGGGTGCCCTTCGGCGTCAGCAGCGTCGCCCCGCCGCCGACGTGGATCACCCGGGGCGGGTCGGGCAGCTCGCGCAGCGTGTCGACCAACGTCCGGGCGGCGTCGCGCCACAGCTCCCGCTCGCCGCCGCCGACCGCCACCACGAACACGTCGGCGTCCTCGGCCAGCTCGCGGATGCTGCGCGCGGACGTCGCGTCGCCGGTCACCGTCCGTACCCCGGGCGCCAGGTAGCTGGTCGCCTCCGGGCGACGCACCGCCGCGGTGACCCGGTGACCCCGCTCGACCGCCTCGGCGGCGATCCGCGAACCCGCGGTCCCGCCAGCGCCGAAAACAACAATGTTGCTCATGTGGCCACCTCGCTCCGCTCGACGGCCGACGGAGGCGCCATGACACTGCGCCTGATGATTGGCTCGCTGCGCTCGCTCATGGCCTGACCGCCTTCCGCCCGACGTGTCTCCGCTCCTCAGGCTAGGGAGCCGGTCGGGCGGGCGGTGCCAGATCGAGCCATCCCATCGCTGCCCCGCCGACACCGTGCCGTGGGAACTTGCGGGTGCTGAGTACGGTCCGGAGAGCAAGGTCGTCAATGACTGAGGGGAACAGCATGGACCTTACGACCCGCCGCCTGCTCGCCTGGACTGCGCCCGCCGCGCTCGCCTTGGCTGGACTCGTCCCGGCCCTGCCGGCACCAGCCGCGGCGCACCCGAAGCCCACGCCGACCATCACCACCGGCCTGGTCGACAAGGACCTCGACGGCGACGGAGTGCCGGACCTGGTCGCCGTCGGCGGGCCCGGCACCGGCCTCGGCTCCGGCGTCTGGTCCGGGCTCGGCATCAAGTCCCAAAAGGCTGGCGTCGGCACCGGCCAGGTGCAGACCCCGGCCGTCAACATCGGCCTGCGCGGCAACGGCGTCTCCGGCACTTCCTCGCCAGCCGATTTCGACGGCGCCCAGGTGATCACCGGGCGCTTCTTCGGCTTGCCCGTGCAGGACTTCCTCGTCTACTACCCGGGCGGGATCAACCCGGGCGGCGCGGGCATCATCCGGGGCGCCGGCGACGGCACCATGCTTAACCCGAACCTCAGCGGCAACCAGCAGAGCATCGACCCGGCTCAGCTCCTCGACACCAACGGCAACAGCCCGCTGATGGTGGTCAACGGCTACGGCGCCGACGGCATTGCCACCGACTACCCGGACCTCATCGGGCTCACCGGCGACGCCACGAACGGCTACCGGCTGACCTACCACCTCAACCTGGGCATGACCGGCGGGTACCTCAACACCATCACCCTGACCACCGCCACGCCTACCGGTGGGACGGACTGGCAGAACTGGCGCATCGCCAGCACTGAAGTCGGCTCCGGCGTTGCCCTGTTCCTGCACAACTCCACCACCGGTGACCTGTTTCTCTGGACCGGGGTCACCCTGGCCGACAACGGCGACGGCACCGGCTCGCTGACCCACACCCAGTACCGGGTGGCGGCGAACTGGAACACCGGCGTGGCGATTAGCACCCTGTGGGCTGCCGACATCAACGGCGACGGCACCCCGGACCTGTGGACGGTGCTGCCGGACGGCACCTACCGGGCGTACCTGATCTCGGGGCTCTCCACCAAGGGCAAGGCGAAGGTGACCGCGACCAGCGCCCAGCGGCTGGTCTGACCGTTGCCGGGGCGCGCCGCCACCAGGCGGTGCGCCCCGCGCCGGGTCAGTCGATCAGCGCGGAGTAGACCAGCTGGCGCAGCTGCGAACGCAGCGGATACGTGCTGGACGGCATGAGCTGGGTGAACAGCAGCGCGGTGATCTCCTCGACCGGGTCCACCCAGAACGCGGTGCTGGCCAGCCCGCCCCAGTAGTACTCGCCCACGCTGCTCGGCACCCGGGCGGGCACCGGGTCCAGCACCACGGCGAAGCCGAGACCGAAGCCGATGCCGTCGAGCACCGTCTCGGCGAAGCCCTCCGGCTCGAACGAGGCCAGGTCGCGCCCGCCGGGCAGGTGGTTGCGGGTCATGAAACGCACCGTCCGGGGCGACAGCAGGCGTACCCCGTCCAGTTCGCCGCCGCGCAGCAGGAACTGGGTGAAGCGGTGGTAGTCGGCGGCCGTGGAGACCAGCCCGCCGCCCCCGGAGAACCAGCTCGGCTCGGTCAGCGCGGCCCGGCCGATGCCGTCGTGCCGTAGCGCCTGCCCGGTCGCCGGATGCGGGGCGTAGAGCGCGGCCAGCCGCTTGGCGTCCGCCTCGTCGACCCACCACCGGGTGTCGGTCATGCCCAGCGGGCGCAGCATCCGCTCGGCGAAGAACGCGTCCAGGCGCTGCCCGGAGATCACCTCGACCAGCCGGCCCAGCACGTCGGTGGAGACGCCGTAGTTCCAGCTCGTGCCGGGCTGGAAGAGCAGCGGCAGCCGGGCCAGGCCGGCGGAGGCCGCCGCCAGGTCCATGCCCGGCGGCGCGTTCAGGTCGAACCCCGCCGCCCGGTACAGGCCGTCGACCACCGTGCTCTGCGCGAAGCCGTACGTCAGGCCGGCGGTGTGGGTGAGCAGGTGCCAGACCCGGATCGGCTCGACCGCCGCCACCGTGTACGGCTTGAGCACCGATCCCTTGTCGTAGACCCGGACGTCGGCGAACTCCGGCAGCCAGCGGCTGATCGGATCGTTCAGCTCGAACCGGCCCTCCTCCCAGAGCATCATCGCGGCGACCGAGGTGATCGGCTTGGTCATCGAGTAGATGCGCCAGAGGGTGTCCGGCTCGACCGGCGTGCCGGCCTCCCGGTCCCGCAGACCGTACGTCGAGGAGTGGCCGATCTCGCCTCGGCGGGTCACCACGATCTGCCAGCCGGCGAGCCGGCCGTCGTCGACGTACCTGCCGAAGTGCTCGTCGATCCGCGCCAGCCGGGCGGGGTCGAAGCCGATACGGGCCGGGTCAGTGCTCACTGCGACGCTCACGCCGCCGAACCTACCGGCCGGTACGCCTGCCGGGAAGTGTCGGCGAGCGCCACTAAGCTGGCCTGATGTCGGAGCCCACTGAGGACGTCACCTACCGCCACGAGGACTGGTACGCCGAGGAGTTGGTCGACCGGCACTTCGTGCGCTGCTCCTTCTTCCACGTCGATCTGACCGAGGCGGTCAGCCAGGGGGCCGTCTTCACCGAGTGTGTCTTCGGCAACGTCGCCCTCAACGCCTCCCGGCACACCGACTCGGCCTTCACCCGCTGCACCTTCAAGCGGTGCAACCTCTTCGAGGCCGAGTTCACCGGCTGCAAGCTGGTCGGCAGCAGCTTCGAGCAGTGCGACCTGCGTCCGCTGCGGGTCAGTGGCGGTGACTGGTCCTTCGTGGCGCTGCCCGGCGCCGACCTGCGCGGGGTGCACCTCACCGACGTACGCATGCGCGAGGTCGACCTGACCGGCGCGGACCTGACCGGTGCCACCGTCACCGGGGCCGATCTCTCCGGCGCCCAGCTGCACGCCGCGAAGCTGGTCAGTGTCGACCTGCGCGGCAGCGACCTGACCGCACTGGACCCGACCACGGTCGAGCGGGCGGGGGCGATCATCGACGCCGAGCAGGCGATCGTGCTGGCCCAGGCGCTCGGCTTCGAGATCCGCTGAGCGTTCTCGAAAAGACGCCGTGGGCTGTCAGGCTTTTCGGCCAGGATGATCCGCATGGCATGGTGGTCCGACCTGGTGGCATCCGAACCCGACTTCGCGGCGCGCGTGTGCGGCCGATTCACCGTCCGCAAGCACGGCACGATGGCGACACTGCGGCGGGACGGCTCGCCGCGGATCAGCGGCACGGAGTTCGACTTTTCCGACGACGGCCAGCTCAGACTTGGCAGCATGGTGGGAGCGCTCAAGGCACTCGATCTGCGGCGCGATCCGCGGGTGGCGCTGCACTGCCCGACTGAGGACACCCCGGAGGGCGATCCGGCGTCGTGGGGCGGGGACGCGAAGATCGCCGGGCGGGCGCACGAGGAGCCGCCAGGCGAGGACGGCTCGCACCGGTTTCGGATCGGGCTGACCGAGGTGGTGCTGACCCGGGTCGGCGATCCGCCGGACCACCTGGTGATCGAGAGCTGGCATCCCGACCGTGGCCTGCGGCGGCGCGAGCGGCGCTGACCGCGCCTCGGGGACAGCAGCAACGTGAACCTGCGAGCGGTCGCGCTGCGCTGATTCCGTCCCCCGTTCAGGGGAAGCCGGTCCACTCCCGGTCGGGAGGGACCGCCTGCCCGGGGGCGGCAGGGTGGGGTCATGACGCTCACCATGCCGCCGCCGACCGCCGCCCATCCCCCTGGAAACCGTTCCGCCTGGCTGCCGTACGCCGCTGCGGTCTGGGCGATCGGCTACGCCGCGCTGCGCGCGGCCTGGCTGGTGGCCGGGGCGCCGTCCTTCGGACCGCTCGGCACCGACCTGGTGGTGGTGACCGGCTGGTGGGCGGTCGCGCTCCACGCCGCCGCGGCGATTGTCGGCGTCGCGCTCGGCTGCGCCCACACCTGGCGGCCGGCGCTGCCTGGGGCGGCCTGGATGGCCTGCGCCGCCATCCTGGCCTCCTGCGCGCTGCTCCTGCTCGACGTGGTCGGTTTCCTCATTCTCGACCTCAGCCCGGCGTTCAGCCTGGCCGGATTCCTCAGCCGGGCCGCAGCGCTCATCGGCGCCCTGCTGCTGCACGCGGCGGCGCTCGCCCACCTTCGCCGATTCCGGGAGGACTGCGGCCGGTGCGGCCGGACTCGCGAGTCCGGTGGGCCGGTGCCGCGCTGGGCCTGGATCGCGGCCTGGTCAGCGGTCGCAGGCTGCCTGGCGCGGCTGGCCGCCCAGGTGGCGGTGGGCTTCGGTGACCTGCCACTGGCGCAGGGCGGGTCGGTGATGCTGTTCGAGGTGGGGTTCCTGCTCGCCGGGGTGCTGCTGCCGCTGGCCCTGGTGCACCGGTGGGGGATGGTCTGGCCGCGGTGGCTGCCGCTGCTCGCCGGCCGGTCGGTGCCGCGTCTGGTGCCGCTGGTGCCCGCGGTTGTCTTCGCGGTGGGCCTGGTCATCTACTTCGGCGTCGGCCTCGCTCAGCTCACCGTCGAAACCGCGACCGGCACGTTCGACCCGGGCGACGGACGCTACCCGCTGGCCTTCTTCTGGGTGGCCGAGTCCGGCTACTGGCTGTGGGGATGGGGTCTGGGAGTCGCGGCGGTCAGCTATCACCTGCGGACCCGCCGGCCGTGCGCGCACTGTGGACGCTGACACCGCGACAGCTTGTCCGCTGGGCGCACCGCGGGGCCCGGTGGCCCCTGCCCGTCACGAGGGCAGGGGCCGGCCGCGGGTCAGCAGACGATCGGCTTCACCCAGGAGCACTCCAGCCCGTCCGGCACCAGCGGCGACTCCGGCGCCGTCGGCACCGCCACCCGCGCCATGGTCGTCCCAATCTCCGTGTACGAAGCCAGGGCGATCGCGATCTGATCCTCCAACCCCTTCACCGACGAGGCCAGATAGTTGTTCAGCACGATGGAGAAGGCCAGCACGTGCCCGTCTGCGTCGGTGACGTAGCCGGAGAGGGCGGACGCCCCGGTCAGGCTGCCGGTCTTGGCGTGCACGTTGTTCGCCGCGGCTGTGCCACGCATCCGGCTGCGCAGCGTCCCACCGACGAAGCGCTCGGCGTTGCCGGCCACCGGCAGTGCCGCGTACCAGGTGTCGAACCAGGGTTCGGTGCGGGCGGCGGCGAGCAGCGACACGAACTGGGCCGGCGGGATCATGTTGGCCCGGGAGAGGCCGGAGCCGTCGCGCTGGCGCAGCGTCCGGATGTCCATGCCGGACTGTCCGACGTGGTCACGGATCGCGGCGAGACCGGCCGACCAGGTGCCGGAGCCGGACAGGACCCGACCCAGCTCCTTGGTCAGCACCTCCGCGTGCCCGTTGTTGGAGAGCTTGAGGAACGGCACCATCAGCTCGGCCAGGGGCATCGAGTCGTGCCGGGCGACCGTCGTCGCGTTTGCCGGGGTGGCCTGGCCGAGCACGGTCTGGCCGAGGACGCGCACCCCGTGCCGCCGCAACGCCGACCGGAAGATGTCGGCGGCGTATCCGGTCGGCTCCCAGACCGTCATCCACTCGCTCTCCGGGTCCTCGCCGACGGCGATCTGCCCGGTCACCACGATGGTGTTGCCACCGTGCTCGCGTTCGAAGGAGATCGTGGTCTTGCCGGTGGCGACCGTCTGGGCCCGGTTGTCGATGTGCAGCCAGCCGTTGGCCGGGGTCATGGTCACCGCCGGTTGCGCGCCGGCCTTGGCGGCCGGGGCGGCGTGCACGATCACCGTGCCGGCGTCGTAGTCGGTGTCCGGGGCGACGGTCAGCGCGGAGACCTGTGCAGCGTAGTAGTAGGACTCGTCGTCCCAGGCCCAGTCCGTGCCCAGCCGGATGCGGTCGTAGCGGGTGTCGTCGGCGACGAGGTTCCCGGTCACCACCCGTACGCCCTCGGCCGCGACCTGCTCGGCCAGCCGGTCGTAGTCCTCGGCCAGCATCGTCGGGTCGCCGCCCCCGCGCAGGTACAGGTTGCCGGAGATCTGCCCGGCCCCGCGTACGCCGTCGCCGGCGACGTCGGTGGTGAAGCGGTGGTCCGGTCCGAGCAGTTCCATCGCCGTGGTCGAGGTGAGCAGCTTGGTGTTGGAGGCGGGGACCAGCCGTCGTTCCCCGTTGCGGTCGTAGAGGGTCTGCCCGGTGGTCGTGTCCACGACGACCACGCCCGCCTGCGCGCCGGCCAGCTGTGAGCTGGCGAGGACCGCGTCGATGGTGGCGTTCAGGCGGATCTGGGCGGGGCTGGGTGATTCGGCGGTGGCGGTGGGGGTGCCGGCGGTGGCCGCGGCGGCGACCAGGGCCAGTACGGCGAGCGCCTGAGGAAAACGACGGGGATGCATGGGCCGATGCTCGCACGGCGCTTTCTTCCAGTGAAGGCTCCAGGGCGAAACTTTTCGCCGCGATCCCGGATCGGGGGCGGCCGAACCTGTCCGCGTACCCGGGCTGGCGGTCCCGGAAACGCTTTTTCGGCACCTCGTCACCCGTTCGTGGCGGGGTGACGCGGCACCCGCGCCAATTGGCGTCGCTCTATTTGACGGATGTCCGCGCAGGGGGCAACGTAGGTCGTGACGGGGCTCGACCTGCCCCGGTTTTTACGGCGGATACCGATTTGCCACCCAGGGTCCGAACCCGGCGGTGCGAGCCGCGTCGACCCGTTCGCGATCTGCGAAGCAGCCACGAGGAGTTCCGCGATGCTGACCATGACCGACAACGCCGTCCTGGTGATCCGCGACCTGACCCAGCAGCAGGACGTCGCCGACGCGGGCGGGCTGCGCATCGCCGCCGACGCCGCGGCCGGGTCGCTCTCCATCGAGCTGGTGCCACAGCCGACACAGGGCGACCAGGTGGTCGACAGCCAGGGGGCCCGGATCTTCCTCGACGCCGACGCCGCCCAACTGCTCAACGACACCTCCGTCGACGCTACCGTCGACGAGGAGGGCATCGTGCAGTTCGGCTTCACCTCCCAGGAGTGACGGCCGGGGCTCACCCGGCCCGCCGGGTCTCCCCGCCGCGCGACCGGCCCGGGCGGCCCCGCTCCGGCGCCTCCTGACCGGCGTGCCACGTGCCGCCGCCCTGCTCGCCCTCGGGGTGCGGCAGCGCGGCCAGCACGTGCGCCAGGTGGTGCGACGTGCTCCAGGCGAGCCAGTTGGCCGGCGAGCCGGCACCCGCGCAGCGCCGGGCCCGCCGCACGATCTCGTGGTCGCCCCAGGAGAAGCCGGCCCCGGCCGCCGGCCAGTGCGGGGCCGCCACGAGCGTGCGGCACAGGTCGGCGAGCCGCTCGTCGCCCCGGCCGCCCCGGCGTGACCAGCGGTAGATCCACCATGCCTCGTCCGTGGTGTAGCGCAGCGTCGGCAGCCGGTCGGCCGGCTCGCCCGAGCCCGGCACCGCGCAGTCGACGCCGTAGTCGCCGTACCCGACGCCGAGGTCGGCCAGCCGTTGCCAGAGCCGCCAGTCGAACCGGTCGAGGCGTACCGGTTCGTCGCTGGGGAGGCGGGCCAGCGTCGGCGGCATCCCGCCGGCCGCCACGGTGACCGAGCGCCAGGCGTGCCGCCGGGCCCACTCCGCCAGCCGCCGGACGCGAGGTTCGGCCACCCGTACGTCCGCCGGGCAGCACACATCCCCCGCGTCGATCAGCAGGTCGCACTGCTCCGGCACCAGCCGGGCCAGCCGCCAGACCCGCTCCGCCGCGGCCGTCGTCGCGTCCGGCCCGGCCCGGTCCTGCCCGGTCCGCAGTCGCAGCACCGCCCCCCGGTCGTACACCCCCGCGGCGGCGCCGTGTGCCACCAGCCGCCGGTTGCTCTCCGCGAGCCCGATCACCGGCATCACCGGTACGCCCCAGCGGACCAGCTCGCTCTCCGGGCCGTCGGGCAGCATCGTGACGTCGATCGAGGGCAGCAGCCCGGCCGGGAGCCGGCCGAGCAGGTCCACAGTGCACGACTCCACCGCGTGGACGTCGATGACCGGAGCGAGCAGCGGAGCGGCGGCCTTGTCGAGGTGAACCAGCGCCTCCAGCTCACCCCGGCGGCCGTTGAGTACAGGGCGGTAGACCGGTTCTGCCGCCCGACCCCCGTGGGCGGGCACCATACTTCAATGTATCGGCCGATTCGCGTTTGACCACAGTTTCTGCGGGATCGCGAACGGCGGGGGAGGCCACCCGCCCCGGGGGGCCTCCCCCGCAAACCTGGGCTGACGTGCTCGGGCCTCCCTCGCCGCTTGGCCGACGTGCTGTGGTGGGTCGTCGCAGCGCTGATGTTGGTCGGCTCCGGGCGGGGCGACGCCCGATCACTCAGTCGTCGTACCGGCCGTCAGTTCCGGTGCGGGTGCCGCCGTGGTCGTCGCGGTGACGGCCGTCGCCACCTCGGTCGTCGGTCCGCTCCCGCTCGGTCTCCACCACGGTGCCGTCGCCGCGGTCGACCTTGACCTCGTACCGAACGGCACCCTTGACGACCTCGACGCTCCACACCGGGCGGCCGTGCTCCAGCTCGGCCTCGATCTCCACGATCCGGCCCCCGCCGAGCCGGGCGAGGGCGACCTCGCCGGCCCGTTTCCCGCTCACCGTGCCGCCGGCGGCACGGCTCGGCGCGGCCGTGGTGGCCCTCGCGTCGTCGTCCGGCTTGGGCCTGTCCTCAGTGGTCGTCGCGGACGTCGCATCGTCGTCTAGCTTGGGATTGTCGTCGGTTGTCCGGTTGGCCGTCGCGGCGGCGAGCGTGTCGGGGCCCGGCCGATCGGCCGTGGTCACGCCCAGCGCCACACCGGTCACCGCCAGCACCGCGGCCCCGCCGGCCGCCGCCAGGACCAGGGAAGTCCGTCGCATCATCTCCACCTTTCCTCGGTTGTGACATCGAGGATCGGCCCGGAGTGGATAGCGGCGCGCTACCCGTGGGCTAAGGCCGGGTTAAGGCCGCCGGCGGGCCGAGCCGGAGCAGCACGAGCGCACCGCCGCCAGGCCCGGCGTGCAGCTCCAGCCGGCCGCCGCTGGCCCGGGCGGCCCGGTCGGCGATGTCCAGGCCCAGCCCGGTCGATCCCGTGTGGCTGGCGCCCCGCCCGAGGGGGCCGGCCGGTATCCCCGGTCCGGCGTCGGCCACGGTCAGCGTGACCTGTCCCGCATACGGGGCGAGCCGTACGGTGAACGGCATCCCGTCCGGCGTGTGCGCGAAGACGTTGCCCAGCAGCGCGTCCACCGCCGCGGCCAGCTCGTCGGTCACCCCCACCGGCAGCGGGCCGGGCGCGAGGTCGAGGGTGACCTCGCGGCCGGTGTCCTCGGCGAGTACGGATCGCCAGGTCGTCCTCGATGAGCAGCAGCCGGGCCACAGGTGGCACGTCAGCCTCGGCCACCCGGGGCAGCCCTCGTCCGCGTGGCCGAGGCGGTCCGGTCTTCGGGGCGAGGGTCCGATCGAATCCGCCCACATCACGGTTGGGTCAATGGTGCGGTTCGAGCTGGTCGGATCGCGGGCGTGGCGGGGCGGACAACCGGGCCGGGATGAACGTCCAGTTCAGTCGGAAAAACCTTCCCCCATCGCATCATCGATCTTGACAGCTACAGAGAGGCGGATCACACTTCCCCAACTATGGCCGCGAGGTCGTGCCGGTACCGCCAACGGGCCGGCCCTCCGGGACCTCCCGCCAGGAAGGACTCTCATGAGGAGTACAGGGAAACCGATCAGACGGGGCCGCCTGTTGGCTCTGCTCGTGCTACCGCTGGCGCTCGCCGTCAGTGCACCCGGCCTTGCGAATTCCGACAGCGGGGTGGCCCCCGACAGGTCGTCGAGTGGCGAGCAGAACGGCGTCGGGCTGATGCGCATCGTGGTCGCCGACAACTCGGGCATCGACCGACTTAACGAACTCGGCGTCGACCTCGCCGAGTACACCAAGCCGGTCGACAACGGCATCGAGGTGCACGCGATCCTCAGCCCGGAGGAGAGCCAGGCGCTGCGGGACCAGGGCTTCGACGTCCAGAACGCCATCTCCGACCAGAGCGACTACGCGGAAAACGTGGCTGAGCGGGCCGACACGATCCGAACCGTGCGGGCCCTGGCCGCCAGCACCGACACCTTGACCGTGCTGCGGGCCGAATGGTTCACCAGCCTCAACAACCAGCTGTTCCTCAACCTCGAGGTGAAGTCGAGCGCCGGCACCGACTCGACGACGGTGCTGACGGCGAGCTGGGACAGCGGAGCGGGCACCGCGATCGGCTCCGGCGGCACCGCCACCATGTCCCGGTTCACCGACGCCGGCCAGTACATGTACCACCGGTTCAGCAACCCGATGCCCATCAACGCCGCACCGGCAAAGGCCACCATCACCAGCAACAAGGGTGGCTCGGTCACGATCGACGTGAACAAGTGGCTGGGCAGCCCCCGCAAGGTCACCGGCAGCCACCCGTACGTGTCGGACTTCGTCGACCACTACATGGACCCGACCGAGGTCACGGCGCGGTTCACCTCGCTGGCCGCGGAGTTCCCGAAGCTCACCCAGCTGATCGACCTGCCGAACAAGACGAACGGCTACCGGCGTCAGGCGCAGGCGCAGTTCGGCACCGCCTCGGCGAGCATCGTCTACGTCAGCTCGAAGGCGTACGGCTCCGAGGGCGGCAACGACATCACCACGTCGCTGGTCAACCCGGGCGCGGCGAACGCCCCGCTGACCGTCGGCGTGTCCGGCAAGGCCGTCACGGTGAGCCTGGCCACCAACGGTTCCGGCGCGGTCACCAGCACCGCGGCGCAGGTCGTCGCCGCAGTCAACGGCAACGCCGACGCCGCCAAGCTGCTCACGGCCAACACCTACCGGGGCAACGCCGGCACGGGTGTGGTGGCCGCGGCCGCGGCCACCAAGCTGACCGACAACCTGAAGGCACCGGCGAGCGTGTCCCGCGACCCGTTCCAGCAGAAGGTGCTGCGGATCGGCAAGCACCGGGACGGCTCGAAGGTCGGCGTTTTCCTCTACTGCCAGGAGCACGCCCGGGAGTGGGTGACCCCGCTGGTCTGCGTCGAGTCGGCCGAGCGGCTGCTGCGCAACTACGCGCAGGACCCGAACACCCGCAAGATCGTCGATGACCTGGACATCTTCATCCTGCCGGTGGTCAACCCCGACGGCGCGCACTACAGCATGTACGACTACAACATGCAGCGCCGGAACATGACCAACTACTGCCCGGCGTCCTCGGCGGACCCGGCCAACCGCAACGCCTGGGGCGTGGACGTCAACCGCAACTTCTCGATCGGTTCCGTCTACGACGGCTACAACGGCGGGTCGACGAGCTGCACCAGTGACACGTTCGCCGGCCCGAACAAGCTGTCCGAGCCGGAGGCGCGCAACGAGGTCTGGCTGGTCGACAACTTCCCGAACATCAAGCTGTCGATGAACACCCACTCCTACGGCGGCTACTTCATGTGGCCTCCGGGGGCGTACAAGACCGCCGGGCGTGAGGTGCTCCCGCGGGTGGACCAGGGCACCGAGGCCTACTTCTGGACCTCCTCGGACTACATCCTCTCCCGGGTGCAGGAGCACCGGGGCACCGCGATCTGGCCGGGCCGCACCGGACCGGTGACCGACGTGCTCTACTCGGCGGCCGGCAACAGCGCCGACGAGCACTGGTACAACCGGGGCATCATCGGCTGGGACTTCGAGGTCGGCGCGGACGTCTACGACCCGGCGACCAAGCGGTACACCGCGGTCGGTTTCCAGCCGTCGTTCGCCGAGGGGCATGAGGAGGCGATGGAGTTCGCCAACGGCAACATCGGCATCCTCGAGGTCGCCCGGGCGTACGCGACGGACAAGATCCAGCCGGCGAGCACGGTGAAGATCGTCAAGCAGGAGCCGGGTGCCACGACCTTCACCTTCAGCACCAGCGAGCCGGCGAACGTGTACTACACGCTCGACGGCAGCCGGCCGACGTTCAAGTCGCCCAAGCTGGCCCTCGCCGGCATGCGGGAGGGCGTCCAGAACCTCACGGTGAACCGCGGCACCACCGTCAAGTGGTTCTCCGTCGACATCGCCGGCAACGTGGAGAGCAACTACAAGCCGGACGGCAACGGCGAGAACTACAACAAGCAGACCGTATCCGTCCAGTAACCAACTCTGATTCGAGAGCGGTGGCCGTCGACCCCAGGTCGACGGCCACCGGCCGTTACCCCCAGTGCCTGCGCCCTCTCACCCGGAGCAACCGATGCACACCCACACCCGGTCCGCACCCCAACCGCCGGTCGACCCGTCACGGGACGCCGCACGCCGGCGCCGGACCCTGCTGCTCCTGGCCCTGATCCTGGCGCCGATGGCCGCGGCGACCCTGCTCGGGATGGCGTTGCTCTGGCCGGACGGAAGATCAGCGAGCGACAGCGCCACCGCGGGCGCGCGTAGCCTCAGCCACCCCGAGGCCACGGTGCAGAGTGTCTCGACGTACGACTGCCCCGCGGCCAACAAACGGACCGGCCCAGACGGCCAGCAACAGATGGTGACCTGCGCGTCGGTGCAGGCAAGGCTGGAGACCGGGCCGGAGAGCGGCGCAGGCGTAGCCGTCGACGTGCCGGCGGAGGCCTACCGCGCCGGCCTCGCACCCGGCGATCGGATCAAGCTGGTACGCGTCTTCAACCACCAGAGCGGCCCGGCCGTGTACGCCTTCTACGACTACTCACGGACCCTGCCCCTCACGCTGCTCGCGGCGGCCTTCGCCGTGGCCGTCATCGCGGTGGCCCGGATGCGTGGGCTGAAAGCCCTGATCGGGCTCGGCTTCGCCTATCTGATCATCGTCAGGTTCATGCTGCCCGCGTTGCTGGCCGGGGAATCCGGCCTGCTGGTCGGCGTGGTCGGCTCGGCGGCGATCATGTTCGTCGTCCTCTACCTGGCCCACGGCTTCTCGGTCCGCACCACCACCGCGCTGGTCGGTACGCTGTTCGGCCTGCTGGCCACGGCCGGTATCGGGCTCTGGGCCACCAACGCCGCCCACCTGACCGGCCTCGGTGACCACGACAGCAGTGCGCTCGCCCTCTTCGACACCCGGATCAGCCTGCCGGAGATCGTGCTCTGCGGCGTCATCGTGGCCGGACTGGGCGTGCTCAACGACGTCACTATCACCCAGTCCTCGGCCGTGTGGGAGCTGCACGAACTGGGCTCGGACAGCTCCGCCCGCAAGCTGTTCGGCAGCGCCATGCGGATCGGCCGCGACCACATCGCCTCCACCGTCTACACCATGGCCTTCGCCTACGCCGGGGCCGCCCTGCCCATCATGCTGCTGATCAACGCCTACGACCGCCCGCTGCTCAACGTGCTCACCACGGCCCAGATCGCCGAGGAGATCGTCCGGACGCTGGTCGCCTCCATCGGTCTGGTGCTCGCGATCCCGCTCACCACGGCGGTGGCCGTCGCGGTCCTCAAGGCCGTCGGCAACGCCCAGTCGACCCCCGCCCCGATCCCCGACGAGGCACCGACCCCCACCGGCGTCACCGGATGACCCACCCCTACGGTCACGCCGTCGTCGAAGCGTCGCCTTAACGTTCCCCAGTGCCGGCCTTAACCCTCCCTCGGGGACACTCGGTGCATGGCTCGTCGTCCGATTCTCGCCGCCCTCGGGCGGTTGGCCACCACCGTCGCCGCCACGCTCGTCGGGCTGGGCGCGATCGGGCTGGTCGGGGAGGGCATCACCGGCACCCGCGGCGGCGTACGCGACCAGCGGGAGGTTGAACGCGCGCTCGCCTCACCCGAGCCGGCCCCCCTCGCGTCGACCGACGGACCGACCGGAAGCCCGACACCGACGGCCGCCCCGGCGAGCCCGACGTCGACCGGCAGTACGGCCGACGTCGCCGCCCGGCGGGGTTTCGCCACCCCCGGCGGCACGGCGGTGGCGGAGTGCGGGCCGGCCGGGATACGCCTGGTCTCCTGGTCGCCCGCCCAGGGCTACCGGGTCAAGGATTCCGACCGGGGGCCGGACGACCACGTCGAGGTCCGGTTCATCGGCCCAAGGGGCGAGCACGAACTGAAGCTGCGGTGCGCCGGTGCGCAACCGGTGGCGGAGAGCAACGACTGAGTGCGGCTGCCGGCGGATCGGAGGGAAACGCGCAGACGAGCGCACGGCGCCGCTCGACCGGGTCGTAACGTCGCCGCGCTCTGGCCGTCTCCCACCACCGCAGCCGTACGGCGGTACGACAGCGGGGACCTGGCTCGACCGGCCTGACGTGCACCGGCCCTGGCGCAGCTGATCCCCGTTCAACCGGGATCCAAACCACTCCAGCGGTGGCAGGTTCCACGATCCGGCCAGGACGAGCCGCCCACCGCCTAATGGGAGCTACCGGGTCGCGGTCAGACTCGGTGCCGTAGCCGCCAGCAGGTGAGCACTCATGCCGCCGGAAGCGTTCGACTTCTGGGGTCAGACCGTGCCCTTGCTGGTTGGCCGGGAGGCTAGACCGCTGATGGGGTGGCGTGCCCGCCCTTGGGGGCGTGAGCACTGGATCCATTAGGCCGCGTGCCGCGCCTTCCGCAGGCTGCTGAACGAAGTGAACGGCGTTACAGGGAGGGCATGTTGCTGCTGATCGGCGACGATTGGGCGGAAGATCATCACGACGTCGAGATCCAGGACGAGGCTGGCTGCAAGCTCGCCGCCGCGCGACTGCCGGAGGGCGTGGAGGGCATCGCGAAGCTACACGAGCTCCTCGCGCGCCACGGCGGTGAGGACCTGGACGCGGCCCGGGTGATCGTCGGGATCGAGACCGACCGCGGCTCGTGGGTGCAGGCCCTGATCGCCTCCGGCTACCAGGTGTACGCGATCAACCCCCGCCAGGTCGCCCGGTTCAAGGAACGCTACGCCACCTCGGCGCCAAGAGCGACAAGGGCGACGCGCACGCACTGGCCGACATGGTCCGCATCGACCGGGCCCAGCTGCGGCAGGTGGCCGGCGACAGCGACCAGGCCCAGGCCGTCAAGGTCGTCGCTCGCGCCCACCAGACTCTGATCTGGGAACGCACCCGCACCTTCCAGCGGCTGCGCAGCACCCTGCGCGAGTATTTCCCTGGCGCGCTCGGCGCCTACGCCGAGCTGGCGCTGACCAGCACGGACGCGCTGGAGTTGCTGATCAAGGCACCCACGCCCGCAGCGGCGGCGAAGCTGACCCGCACGCAGATCACCGCGGTCTTGGCCCGGGCCCGGCGCCGCAACCGGGACGAGAAGGCGGTCGCGATCCAGGCCGCGCTGCGCGAGCGGCAGCTGGGCCTGCCCGAGCCGGTCACGACCGCCTACGCGGCCGCCGCCGCCCACGCCCGTGTGCTGATCGCGCTGAACGAACAGATCGCGGAGATGGAAGGGCAGGTGAAGGCCCATTTTCTTGCGCACCCGGACGCTGAGATCTACCTCTCGATGCCAGGCATCGCGGAGATCACCGGCGCCCGGGTGATCGCTGAGTTCGGAGACGATCCCGCCCGCTATGCCTCCGCCAAGGCCCGCAAGAACTACGCGGGCACCAGCCCCGTCACCCGGGCCTCCGGCAAGAGCCACACCGTCCAAGCCCGTTACGTCCGCAACAACCGGCTCGCCGACGCCTTGCAGACCCAGGCGTTCTCCGCCCTGCGGGCCTCACCCGGCGCCCGCGCCTACTACGACAAGCAGCGCGTACGCGAGGTCGGGTACAACCCGGCCCTGAGGCAGCTCGGCAACCGCCTGGTCGGAATACTCCACGGCTGCCTCAAGACCCGCACCCTCTACGACGAAGCGACCGCCTGGTCGCACCATGCCCAACCCCATGCCGGTTGACACTCAACGACATGGGGTCTCTGACCCGTATGGCTGACCGGACCGCTCCGGGTACCCGGAGCGCGTGCACCAGCCCGCGATCTCCGACTACCAGGATGCGGGCCAGTGCTCCGCCCTTTACGGCGGGGGTGAAGGCCCGCGCGGGTGGGCCGTCAAGGCCCGGGCGTGTTTTAACCCGGCTGGTTCTGCTGCTCGATGTACTGGTGTAGGACCGTCAGGGGTGGGCCTTCGATGGTGCCGGCGAAGTAGGAGCCGGACCATAGTCGGGCGTCGCGCCAGAAGTGGCGGCGGATGTTGGGGTAGTCGCGGCGTAGGTAGCGGGAGGATACGCCTTTGAGGGAGTTGACCAGTTTGGACAGGGCCACCTTGGGTGGGAAGTTCACCAGTAGGTGGATGTGGTTGTCGTCGCCGTTGAACTCGACTAGTTCGCATTCGAACTGTTCGCACACCTGGCGCATCACTTGTTCGAGGTAGTGCAGGTGTTCGTCGGTGAAGACTCGTGCTCGGTGCTTCGTGACGAAGACCAAGTGGGCGTGAAGCAGGAAAGCGCAATGTCTACCGGTGCGAATGGGGTAGGGGTCGGCCATAAACCAAGTGTATGATGTGGAGCGTGAAGGCGGACATGGGTCGGAAGTACCGGCTGTATCCCACGGAGGAGCAGGCGGATCGGCTGGCCTCGTGGGGGCACACGTGCCGCTGGCTTTACAACACGGCGTTGGAGCAGCGTCAGTTCGTCTGGCGGCAGCGCAAGGTCACCCTTGGGGCCGGGGCCCAATGCGCCTACCTGACCCAGGCGCGCAAGGACTTTGACTGGGTTGCGGAT
>NZ_JBLROA010000069.1:0-32494 GCF_047921505.1 Micromonospora sp. SL1-18
AGTCGCGAACGAAAGGCGGCACCGGTGAGCGTGCCCACCACGACCTCGCGCGCCACCCGGGGCCGGCGCGAACTGACGTACGCGGTGCTGCTGTGCCTGGCCGGGGCGGGCCTGGCCCTGTGGGCGGTGACCCGGAGCTGGTCGGTCGAGGTGACCGCCCGGGGGTCGCTGCCGCCGGTGCGGCACGCCCGCACCGGCGCGGACCTGCTGCCCTGGGTCTCCGCCCTCGCCCTGGTCGGGCTGGCCGGCGGCGGCGCGGTGCTGGCCACCCGGGGCCGGGTCCGGCGCCTGCTGGGCGGCCTGCTGACCCTGGTCGGGCTGGCTGTGGCGGCCGGCGGCGGGTACGGCATGACCGCTGCCCTCGGCGGCGGGGTCGGCCGGCAGTGGCCGGCGCTGGTGCTGGTCGGCGGGCTGATCGCGGCGGTCGGCGGAGCGTTCACCGCGCTGCGCGGCGGGGCGTGGCCGGCGATGGGTGCCCGCTACGAGCGGCAGGCCCGCCCGTCGGGCCGGGCGGACGCCGGCCGGCCGGCGGTGGAACGCGGCACCCGGGACGCCTGGGAGGCGCTCGACCGGGGCGAGGACCCGACGGTCAGCTGACCGGCTGGGCGTCCCGCGCGTCGCGGCGCTCCGTGCCCACCGCGCGCGGAACGGCGGCCAGCTCGGCCACCAGGCGGTCCAACTCCTCGCGTTGCGCGGCCCGGGCCCGGTCGGCGCAGACCGCCTCCCAGGCGTTGCCCCGGGCGGTGCGCATCCGGGCGTCGCCGATCACGGCGCGTTCGAGGGTGTGCACCACGCCGGCGGCGAGCGACGCGACGGTCCGGGAGATGGTGGTGAACCCGATGGTCTGGTTCGGCCCGTTGGCGCTCATGGTCACCCCGTACGAGATCCTTGGCGACTTTTGGCAGGCGCCGCATCGAGTCTGCCCGACCCGGATGCTGCCAGGCTCACGTTTCGGTGTGGTGACCTGCGGGTCAACCGTCCGGTAACCGGGCTGACCTGGGCAGGGCCGGTGGTCCTTGAGCTTGGTCACAGCACCCGTCGATTACCTGGGGGTGGCGCTGCGTGACATCGCGTTCACCGGAAGTCGGCCATCATGCCACAGCCCATTTCGTGAGGAGCGCCATACCCCCGGGACTTGCCGCCAGGCGCCGCCCCCTAGCATCTGCCCATGACACCCGGAGAGGGGAGTCCGTTGGTGACTGCTGAGCATGCGCACGCGGAGGGGGACGAGCCGGCTTCGGCGCCGTCCGCAGGCGTACTCGACGAGATCCTGGCCGGCGTGCGGGAAGACGTGGCCCGGCGACAGGAGCAGGTTCCGCTGGAGCGGATCCGCGAGCTGGCCGCCGCCGCGCCGCCGCCGCTGGACGCGTACGCGGCCCTGCGCAGGCCCGGCGTGGCCGTGATCGCCGAGGTCAAGCGCTCCTCGCCGTCGAAGGGGCGGCTGGCCGAGATCGCCGACCCGGCTGACCTGGCCGGGGACTACGCGGCCGGTGGCGCCCGGGCGATCAGCGTGCTGACCGAGGGCCGCTGGTTCGGCGGGTCGCTGGACGACCTGGCCGCCGTGCGGGCCGCGGTCAACGTCCCGGTGCTGCGCAAGGACTTCGTGGTCTCCAGCTACCAGGTGCACGAGGCGCGGGCGCACGGCGCCGACCTGGTGCTGCTGATCGTCGCGGCGTTGGAGCAGAACGCGCTGGTCGGGCTGCTGGAGCGGATCGAGTCGCTCGGCATGACCGCGCTGGTCGAGGTGCACACCGAGGAGGAGGCCGACCGGGCCCTGGAGGCCGGCGCCCAGGTGATCGGGGTCAACGCCCGTGACCTGCGTACGCTGGAGGTCGACCGCTCGGTGTTCGAGCGGATCGCGCCCGGCCTGCCCAGCAGCGTCGTCAAGATCGCCGAGTCCGGTGTGCGTGGGCCGCACGACCTCATCCGGTACGCCTCGGCGGGCGCCGACGCCGTCCTGGTCGGCGAGGGCCTGGTCACCCAGAAGAGCCCCCGCGAGGCGGTGGCCGAGCTGGTCAACGCCGGCAACCACCCGGCCACCCCCCGTCCGGTGCGCTGAACCGCGCCGGGTCCGACACGCAGCGAGAGGACAGCGCGATGACCGCTGACGCCCCAGCCGCACAGGTCCCCGACGCCGCCGGTCACTTCGGCCGGTTCGGTGGGCGCTTCGTTCCGGAGGCGCTGGTCGCGGCGCTCGACGAGCTGGACGCGGCGTACCGGAAGGCGATGGCCGACGAGGCTTTTCTCGCCGAGTTCGACGCCCTGCTGCGCGACTACGCCGGCGCGCCCTCGCTGCTCTACGAGGCCCGGCGGCTCTCCGCGAAGGCCGGAGCGCGGATCCTGCTTAAGCGGGAGGACCTCAACCACACCGGCGCCCACAAGGTCCGTAACGTGCTCGGCCAGGCCCTGCTCACCAAGCGGATGGGCAAGACCCGGGTGATCGCCGAGACCGGGGCCGGCCAGCACGGCGTGGCCACCGCCACCGCCGCCGCCCTGTTCGACCTCGAGTGCGTGGTCTACATGGGCGAGGTGGACACCCAGCGGCAGGCGCTCAACGTGGCCCGGATGCGGATGCTCGGCGCCACCGTCGTCCCGGTCACCACCGGCTCGCGGACGCTCAAGGACGCGATGAACGAGGCGATGCGGGACTGGGTCGCCAACGTCGACCGCACCCACTACCTGATCGGCACCGCCGCCGGCCCGCACCCGTTCCCGGAGATGGTCCGGGACTTCGTACGCGGCATCGGCGAGGAGGCCCGCCGGCAGTGCCTCGACCTGACCGGCGCGCTGCCGGACGCCGTCGCCGCCTGCGTCGGCGGCGGCTCCAACGCGCTGGGCATCTTCCACGCCTTCGTGCCCGACACCGGCGTCCGGCTCTACGGCTTCGAGGCCGGCGGCGCGGGCGTGGCGACCGGCCGGCACGCGGCCAGCATCACCGGCGGCTCCGCCGGCGTGCTGCACGGCACCCGTACGTACGTGCTCCAGGACTCCGACGGGCAGACGATCGAGTCGCACTCGATCTCGGCGGGGCTGGACTACCCGGGCGTCGGGCCGGAGCACGCCTGGCTGCACGACACCGGCCGGGCGACGTACCTGCCGGTCGACGACGACGAGGCGATGGCCGCGTTCGAGCTGCTCTGCCGCACCGAGGGGATCATCCCCGCGATCGAGAGTTCGCACGCCCTCGCGGGCGCGTGCAAGATCGCTCCGCAGCTCGCCGCCGAGCTGGGCCGGGAGCCGGTCATCGTGGTCAACCTCTCCGGTCGGGGCGACAAGGACGTGCACACCGCCGGCGAATACTTCGGCATCCTCGACAAGGAGCAGTGAGATCGTGAGCCGGATCGGGGTGGCGTTCGACAAGGCCCGTGCGGACGGTCGGGCCGTGCTGGTCGGCTGCATGCCGGCCGGTTTCCCGACCGTCGAGGGCAGCATCGCGGCGGTGAAGGCCATGGTCGAGGCGGGCGTGGACGTCATCGAGGTGGAGATTCCCTACTCCGACCCGGTGATGGACGGCCCGGTCATCCAGCGGGCCAGCGACATCGCCCTGGCCGGCGGGGTGCGTACCCGGGACACGCTGCGCGTCGTCGAGGCGGTGGCGGCGACCGGCGCGTCCGTGGTCACCATGACGTACTGGAACCCGATCGAGCAGTACGGCGTCGACGCGTTCGCCCGCGACCTGGCCGCCGCCGGGGGCACCGGCCTGGTCACCCCGGACCTCATCCCGGAGGAGGCCGGCGAGTGGCTGGCCGCCTCCGACGCGTACGGCCTGGACCGGACGTTCCTGGTCTCCCCGTCGTCCACCGACGCGCGGCTGAAGATGACGACCGAGCACTGCCGGGGTTTCGTCTACGCCACCGCGATCATGGGCGTCACGGGCGCCCGGGCGCAGACCTCCGAGGCGGCGCCGGTCCTGGTCTCCCGGGCGCGTGCGGTCACCGACCTGCCGGTCGGGGTCGGTCTGGGCGTGGGCACCGGCGCGCAGGCCGGCATCGTCGCCGGGTACGCCGACGCGGTCATCGTCGGCAGCGCGCTCGTCCGCTGCCTGCTCGACGCTCCGGACCAGGCCGCCGGGCTGGCCGCCCTGCGTACGCTGAGTGCCGAACTCGCCGAGGGCGTCCGTAAGCCGGTGCGCTGAGCCGCCCAGGTGAGCACGTTCATGGACAAAGAGCCGACGAGGGCGCAAACCAGAACGCGGCCGACCCGTGACGCGGGCCGACCGGGGTGCCACAAGCACGGTCCACACGGGTAGCGTGTTCACCCGTGACCCTCGCCCCGATGACCGCACTGGCGGCCCTACCCAGCCCCAGCACTGCCGTCTGGCAGTTCGGCCCGGTTCCTATCCGGGCGTACGCGCTCTGCATCATCGCCGGCATCGTGCTGGCCAGCGTGGTGACCGAGTACCGGCTGCGCCGGCGCGGCGTCGCCCCCGGCACGGTGCTTGACATCGCCGTCTGGGCGGTGCCGGCCGGCATCGTCGGCGCGCGGATCTACCACGTGATCACCTCGCCGGAGAAGTACTTCGGCGCCGGCGGGCAGCCGCTCAAGGCATTCGCGATCTGGGAGGGCGGGCTCGGCGTCTGGGGCGCGGTCGCCGGCGGCGCGATCGGCGCCTGGATCGCCGCCCGGCAGCTCGGCATCCCGTTGGGGGTGGTGGCCGACGCGCTGGCGCCGGGCCTGCCGCTGGCCCAGGCGGTCGGCCGGTTCGGCAACTGGTTCAACAACGAGCTCTACGGTGGCGTCACCAGCCTGCCCTGGGGCCTCCAGGTGCACGTGATGGACCCGGAAAATCCGGGGCACGCGGTGCGCGACGACGCCGGCCAGGCGGTCCTCCAGCCGGGGCTCTACCACCCGACCTTCCTCTACGAGGCGGTCTGGAACGTCGGCGTCGCCGCGCTAGTCTTCGTCCTCGACCGCAAGCTGCGGTTCGGCCGGGGCCGGGCGTTCGCGCTGTATGTGATGGGCTACACCGCGGGCCGGTTCTGGATCGAGATGATGCGCACCGACGAGGCCAACCACATCCTCGGCCTGCGGCTCAACGTGTGGACCGCGGCGCTGGTCTTCCTCGGCGCGCTGGCCTACTTCGTGCGGGTCCGCGGGCCCCGCGACTACCTGATCCCGATCGGTGTCCCGGCCGCCCCGGCCTCGGCCGCCGGTGGCGACGTGTCGCAGGTCGACCTCGCCGCCGCGGAGGCCGCGTCGCGGAAGGTCGCGCCAGAGGGTTACCGGGTGGTGAGCGAGGAGCAGTTCCGCGCGTACCAGGAGACCGGCGAGGAGCCGCCGGCGGCCGACGACGTCGCGGCGACGGACACCGGCGCCCCGGGCGCTGACGACGCCGGCTCCAGCCCGGCGGCGGCCCGCGCCGGTGCCGAGACGGGCGACCAGGCCCCGGCGGCCGCCCGAGACCGGGACAGCTGAGCGAGCGATGCGTACCGCGGTGGTGGCCGGCGCCGGCCTCGGTGGCCTGGCGGTGGCCGGCGCGCTGGCCCGCTCCGGGTGGCGGGTCACCCTCCTCGAACGGGCCGACCGGGTCCGCCCGGAGCCGACCGCCGTCGTGCTCTGGCCCAACGGGGTACGCGCGCTGCGTGCCCTCGGCCTCGGCGCCGGGCTGGACGCGATCGCCACCCCGCTCCCCGACGGCGGGGTACGCCGCCCCGATGGGCACTGGCTGGTGCAGCCCCGCCCCACCCCGGCCGAGCGGATGCCGGTGGTGGTGCACCGGGAGGACCTGCACGACGCGCTCATCGCCGGCCTCGGCGACCAGGTGGAGCTGCGTACCGGGGTGACCGTGCGGACGGTGCGGGCGGTCCGCGGGGAGCGCCCGACGGTCGGCGACGGCCGGCAGGCCGTGACGGCGGACCTGGTGGTCGCGGCCGACGGCACCGACAGCGAGATCCGCCGGCAGCTCGCCCCGGAGGCGGCGGTGGTCAGCTCCGGCTGCGCCGCGTGGCGGGCGGTCATCCCCTGGTACCGGGCCCCGAAGCTCCCCGACGACCAGCCGGTGTTCGGCGAGACGCTGGGCGCCGGCTACCGCTTCGTGGCCGCCTCGCTCGGCGAGCGGGGCACGGCGGGCGCCTCCCGCCGGGGCGGCATCTACTGGGTGGCCACCGCCGCCGGCGCGCCCCGCCCGGAGTCGCCGGAGACCCAGCTCGCCCTGCTCAAGCGCTGGTACGCGGGCTGGCCCGCGCCGATCGCCGAGCTGCTCGACGTCACCGAGCCGGCCGACCTGGTGCAGCAGGAGATCCGCGAGCTGCGACCGCTGCCCCGGGCGTACGGCTTCCCGGTCGGGCCGGGTGGGGTGGTGCTGCTCGGGGACGCCGCGCACGCCATGCCTCCGCACCTCGGGCAGGGCGCCTGCCTCGCCTTCGAGGACGCGGCCACGCTGTCGTCGCTGCTGCGCGAGTCCCGGCTGCCCGACGCGGTGGCCGCGTACGACCGGCTGCGCCGGCCCCGCGCGGCGACCATGGTGCGGCAGACCCGGCGGATGTCGGCGGTCCTGCAGGCCCGGGGCCGGCTGGCGCTGCGCGCCCGCGACGCAGCCCTCGGCACGATCAGCCCCCGGCTGCGCAACACGGCCGCCTCTGCCGCCGCCGCCTGGCACCCGCCGACCTGACCCCCACTCTCGCCCTGTGCCGATCATGGAGTCGTGGTCGCGCGCGAGAGCCGTGAACCCGTCCAAGCCGGGCGCCGCAAAGTCCATGATCGGCGAGGATGGGGGCCGGTCAGCCGAGGAGGGCGGCGGGCTCGGCGATGCAGGCGGTGCCGACCCGGCGGAAGCCGACCCGCAGGTAGACCCGGGCGATCTCCTCGCTGCCGGCGGAGAGGAAGACCAGGTCGGTGCCGGCGGCGCGCAGCTCGTGGGCGAGGGCGGCGGTGACCGCCGCGCCGAGACCGCGCCGGCGGGCCACCGGCAGGGTGGCCACCCCGGCGATCTCCGCCGCGTCGCCGACCCGCATCGCCATCCCGCTGGCCAGCGCCCCTTCGTCCGGGGTCTCGGCGAGTGCGGAGATCCGCCGGCCGTCGGCGATCCGGACCGCCTCCTCCTCCAGGGCGGCCACGTCCAGCCGGGGCAGCGCGGCGTCCCGCTCGGCCGGCCCGGCCGCGCCGCGCGTGGTGCCGCCGTTGGAGAAGCCCACCGCCGCGACGGCCCGCCGGACCGCCACGTCCGCCGCGAAGCGCGGGTCGGCCGGGTCGAGGACCCGCACCGGTGCGTCGCTGAGCGCCGCCGGGTCGGGCAGGTGGGCCGGGTCCAGCACCATCAGCGGCGCCTCCAGCACGGACAGCCCCGCCGAGCGGGCCACCGCCAGCAGGTCCGGGGTGATCTCGTGCACCCACTCGAACGCCTCCGGCAGGCCCAGTTCCCGCTGCCGGGCCCGGACGGCGTTGACGTCGGCCAGCGCGGGCGGCGCGGTGGCGTCGAGCCGGGGCCGGGCGTAGAACGGCCAGCCGGCGCCGTCCCGGACGAAGAGCACCAGAGGCCCGTGCTCCTCGACACGAGCGCCGTCCCGGGGCACCGCGTCGTAGAAGCGCTCAACCCGGGCGAGTACGTCAGCACGTACGACATCCACCGGGCGAGACTACACGTCCCAGAGTTTGGAAGATGTGATCAATCTGCACTGGCCTTGCGCCAGCCGCCCTAACGTAGACTCAACAAAACAGCAAGGGCCGACGTCGTCCCGAACATGATCCGCCTGAGTGACGACAGGAGGCCCGGTGGCCTTTCCGTACCCTCTCAGCCCGCAGTCGGACCCACAGGCGACGGGGCTCTACGACCCCGAGTACGAGCACGACGCGTGCGGCGTGGCCTTCGTGGCCGACCTGCGTGGCCGCCGTTCGCCCGACGTCGTCGCGCAGGGTCTCGCGGCGCTCTGCCGGTTGGACCACCGCGGCGCGCGGGGCGCGGAGCACAACACGGGTGACGGCGCCGGGATCATGATCCAGGTGCCGGACGCGTTCCTGCGCGCGGTTGCCGGCTTCCCGCTGCCGCCCGCCGGCCAGTACGCCACCGGTCTGGTCTTCCTCCCCGACGACGACGCGGCCGAGGCCCGAGCCCGCCAGGTGGTGGAGAAGTACGCCCTGGTCGAGGGGGCCGAGATCCTCGGCTGGCGGGACGTCCCCACCGACCCGGGCGGCCTCGGCGAGACCGCCCTGGCGGCGATGCCCCGGGTCCGGCAGCTGTTCCTCGCCGCGCGGCGGCTCACCGCCTCGCCCGCCGGCCCGGCCGGCTCCCCGCTTACCGGGCTCGACCTGGACCGGGTGGCGTTCTGCGTACGCAAGCAGGCCGAGCGGGAGACCGCCGAGCGGGACGTGCCGGCGTACTTCCCGTCGCTGTCGGCGCGGACCATGGTCTGGAAGGGCATGCTCACCCCGGACCAGCTGCCCGCGTTCTACCCCGAGCTGACCGACGAGCGGGTGGTCAGCGCGATCGCCCTGGTCCACTCGCGGTTCTCCACCAACACCTTCCCGTCCTGGCCGCTGGCCCACCCGTACCGGTTCATCGCGCACAACGGCGAGATCAACACGATTCGCGGCAACCGCAACTGGATGCAGGCCCGCGAGGCGCTCCTGCGCACTCCGAACCTGCCCGGCAACATCCGCCGGGTCTTCCCCGTCTGCACCCCGGGCGGCTCCGACTCGGCCAACTTCGACGAGGTCCTCGAGCTGCTGCACCTGGCCGGGCGGAGCCTGCCGCACGCGGTGCTCATGATGATCCCGGAGGCGTGGGAGAACGACCCCGACATGGACCCCTGTCGGACGTCCTTCTACCGGTTCCACGCCAGCCTGATGGAGCCGTGGGACGGCCCCGCCTCGGTCGCCTTCACCGACGGCGAGGTCGTCGGCGCGGTGCTGGACCGCAACGGCCTGCGCCCCGGCCGCTGGTGGCGGACCGCCGACGGCCTGGTGGTGCTGGGCAGCGAGGCGGGCGTGCTCGACCTCGACCCGGCCACCGTGGTCGCCAAGGGTCGCCTCCAGCCCGGCAAGATGTTCCTGGTCGACACCGTCGCCGGCCGGATCGTATCCGATGACGAGGTCAAGACCGAGCTGGCCGCCGCCCGGCCGTACGACGAGTGGCTGCACGCCGGCCTGATCGACCTTGACGAGCTGCCGCCGCGCGAGCACATCGTCTACACCCACGACTCGGTACGCCGCCGGCAGCAGACCTTCGGCTACACAGAGGAGGAGCTGAAGATCCTCCTCGCGCCGATGGCCCGCAGCGGCGCGGAGCCGATCGGCTCGATGGGCACCGACACCCCCATCTCGCCGCTGTCCACCCGGCCGCGGCTGCTCTACGACTATTTCCACCAGCTCTTCGCCCAGGTCACCAACCCGCCGCTGGACGCCATCCGGGAGGAGCTGGTGACCAGCCTGGCGTCCACCATCGGCCCGGAGGGCAACCTGCTCGAACCGGGCCCGGCGAGCTGCCGGCAGATCGTGCTGCCCTATCCCGTGATCGACAACGACGAGCTGGCCAAGATCCTCTCCATCGACGAGGACGGCGACCTGCCCGGCTTCAAGGCGGTCCGGGTCTCCGGCCTCTACCGGGTACGCGACGGCGGTGCCGGCATCAAGGCCCGGCTCACCGAGATCTGCCGGCACGTCTCCGAGGCGATCGAGGACGGCGTGCGGATCCTGGTGCTCTCCGACCGGGACTCCAACGCCGATCTGGCGCCGATCCCGTCGCTGCTGCTCACCGCGGCGGTGCACCAGCACCTGGTGCGCGAGCAGACCCGTACCCAGGTGGCGCTGGTCGTGGAGTCCGGCGACTGCCGCGAGGTGCACCACGCCGCCGTGCTGATCGGGTACGGCGCGGCGGCGGTCAACCCGTACCTGGCCTTCGAGTCGGTCGAGGACATGATCTTGAACGGCCACAATTCGGACTCCGCGCCGCCAGGTGGCTCTCCGGACCGAATGACGGCCGCGGGCGCGTTGGTCGGCGTCGACCCGGAGAAGGCGGTCCGCAACTACGTCAAGGCGCTCGGCAAGGGCGTCTTGAAGATCATGTCCAAGATGGGCATCTCGACGGTCTCGTCGTACTGCGGGGCGCAGGTCTTCGAGGCGGTCGGCCTGGACACCCGCCTGGTCGAGCGCTACTTCAGGGGCACCCCGAGCACGATCAGCGGTATCGGGCTCAACGAGATCCACGCCGAGGTGGCCGCCCGGCACGCGCTGGCCTGGCCGGCCCCCGGCGCGCAGCCCACCGACCGGCTGGAGGTCGGCGGCGAGTACCAGTGGCGCCGCGACGGCGAGCTGCACCTGTTCAACCCGGAGACAGTCTTCCTGCTCCAGCACGCCACCCGCAGCCGCCAGTACGACGTCTTCCGCCGGTACACCGCCAAGGTCGACGAGCTGGCCGCTCAGGCCGGCTCGCTGCGCGGCCTGTTCACCCTGCGCGCCGGCGTACGCCCGCCGGTGCCGCTGGACGAGGTGGAGCCGGCCAGCGAGATCGTCAAGCGGTTCGCCACCGGCGCCATGTCGTACGGGTCGATCTCGGCGGAGGCGCACGAGACCCTCGCCATCGCGATGAACCGCCTCGGCGGCAAGTCCAACACCGGCGAGGGCGGCGAGGACGTCGAGCGGCTGCACGACCCCGCGCGCCGCTCGGCGGTCAAGCAGATCGCCAGCGGCCGGTTCGGCGTGACCAGCGAATACCTGGTGAACGCCGACGACCTGCAGATCAAGATGGCCCAGGGCGCGAAGCCCGGCGAGGGCGGGCAGCTGCCGGGCAACAAGGTCTGGCCGTGGATCGCCCGTACCCGGCACGCCACCCCCGGCGTCGGCCTGATCTCGCCGCCGCCGCACCACGACATCTACTCCATCGAGGACCTGGCCCAGCTCGTGCACGACCTCAAGTGCGTCAACCCGGCCGCGCGGGTGCACGTCAAGCTGGTCAGCGAGGTCGGCGTCGGCACGGTGGCGGCCGGCGTGGCCAAGCTCAAGGCCGACGTCATCCTGATCTCCGGCCACGACGGCGGCACCGGCGCGTCCCCGCTCAACTCGCTCAAGCACGCCGGCACGCCGTGGGAGCTGGGCCTGGCCGAGGCGCAGCAGACCCTGCTGCTCAACAAGCTCCGCGACCGGGTCACCGTGCAGGTCGACGGCCAGCTCAAGACCGGCCGGGACGTGCTGATCGCGGCGCTGCTCGGCGCGGAGGAGTTCGGCTTCGCCACCGCCCCGCTGATCGTCTCCGGCTGCGTGATGATGCGGGTCTGCCACCTGGACACCTGCCCGGTCGGCATCGCCACCCAGAACCCGGTGCTGCGCGAGCGCTTCACCGGCCGGCCGGAGTTCGTGGAGAACTTCTTCCTCTTCCTCGCCGAGGAGGTCCGGGGGTACCTGGCCGAACTGGGCTTCCGCGGCATCGACGAGGCGATCGGGCACGCCGAGCTGCTCGACGTCACCCCGGCGATCGACCACTGGAAGGGCCACGGCGTCGACCTCAGCCGGGTCCTGCACCTGCCGGAGCTGCCCGAGGGCGCGGCCCGGCGCGGGATTCGGGCCCAGGACCACGGCCTGGAGCTGGCCCTGGACAACCAGCTCATCGCCCTGGCCGAGCCGGTGCTCCACGATGCGCGGTCCCGGGCCGGCGCCGAGGCACCGGTCACCCCGGTCCGGGCCGAGCTGGCGATCCGCAACGAGCACCGCAGCGTCGGCGCGATGCTCGGCGGCGAGGTGACCCGCCGCTTCGGCGGGGCCGGCCTGCCCGCCGACACCATCGAGTTCCTGCTGCGTGGTACCGCCGGCCAGTCGTTCGGCGCGTTCCTGCCGCCCGGGGTGACCCTGCGCCTGCACGGCGACGCCAACGACTACGTCGGCAAGGGCCTCTCCGGCGGGCGGGTCATCGTCCGCCCGGATCCGGCCGCGCCGTTCGTCGGCGCCGTGGCCGGGCCGGGGGAGCGGGCCGAGAACCAGATCATCGCCGGCAACACCATCCTGTACGGGGCCACCGGCGGCGAGCTGTTCCTGCGCGGCCGGGTCGGCGAGCGGTTCGCGGTACGCAACTCGGGCGCGGTGGCCGTCGTGGAGGGGGTCGGCGACCACGGCTGCGAGTACATGACCGGCGGCACGGTGGTGGTGCTCGGGGGATGCGGGCGCAACTTCGCCGCCGGCATGTCCGGGGGCACCGCGTACGTCTGGAGGCTCGACCGGCGGCTGGTCAACACCGAGCTGGTCGACCTGTCGCCGCTGCGCGAGGAGGAGCGGGACCGGCTGTACGAGCTCGTGCAGCGGCACTTCGCCGAGACCGACTCGGCGGTCGCCGCGGAGCTGCTCAAACGCTGGCCGGAGGCGGTGGAGGAGTTCACCGCCGTGGTGCCCCGGGACTACCGCCGGGTGTTGGAGATCATGCGGGCCGCCGAAGCCGCCGGCCGTGACGTCGACGACGCGGTGATGAGCGCCCTCACGGCGCCCTCCGCCGCGCCGGTGCCGCCCGCCCCGCGGGTGGTCACCGAGGAGGTGGCTCGTGCCTGACCCGAACGGTTTCCTGCGCCACGACCGGCGGCTGCCCGCGCGCCGCCCTGTGCCGGTGCGGATCATGGACTGGCGGGAGGTGTACCCGCCGGCCGGCGAGGAGTTGATCCGCGAGCAGGCCGCCCGCTGCATGGACTGCGGCATCCCGTTCTGTCACGACGGGTGCCCGCTGGGCAACCGCATCCCGGACTGGAACGACCTGGTCCGTACCGGCGACTGGGACGCCGCGGTGGCCTCGCTGCACGCCACCAACAACTTCCCCGAGTTCACCGGCCGGCTCTGCCCGGCGCCCTGCGAGGCGGCGTGTGTGCTCGGCCTCGGCGGCCAGCAACCGGTCACCATCAAGCAGGTCGAGGTGGAGATCGCCGACGCGGCCGTGGCCCGCGGCGGGCTGCGCCCCCGCCCGGCGCCGGCCCCGACCGGCAGGTCCGTCGCCGTGGTCGGTTCCGGCCCCGCCGGGCTCGCCGCCGCGCAGCAACTCGCCCGCGCCGGGCACACCGTCACCGTGTACGAGCGGGACGACGCGCTCGGCGGTCTGCTCCGCTACGGCATCCCCGACTTCAAGCTCGAGAAGCAGCACATCGACCGGCGGCTGGCCCAGCTCGCCGCCGAGGGCGTGCTCTTCCGTACCGGGGTGAACGTCGGCGTCGACGTGACCGCGGAGCGGCTGCGCGCCGACCACGACGCGGTGCTGCTCGCCTGCGGCGCGCTGCAGGGCCGCGACGTCCCCGAGACGCCGGGCCGGGCGCTGCGCGGCGTACACCAGGCGATGGAGCACCTGGTGGCCGCCAACCACGCGGTCACGGCGGCGGGCGAGGGCAAGCCCGCCCTGGCCAGGACGCCGGAAGGCGCCCCGATCGACGCGGCCGCCAAGCACGTGGTGATCATCGGCGGTGGCGACACCGCCGCGGACTGCCTAGGCGTGGCGCACCGGCAGGGCGCGGCCGGCGTACACCAGCTCGACCTCTACCCGGAGCCCCCGGCCGCCCGGGACGCCGCCCGGGACCCGTGGCCCACCTGGCCCTGGATCCTGCGCAACTACCCGGCGCACGAGGAGGGCGGCGAGCGGGTCTTCGCTGTGGCGGTGCAGGAGTTCGTCGACGACGGCACCGGCCAGGTGCGTGCGGTGCGGATCGCCGAGGTGACCGTGGAGAAGCGGGACGGCCGGCGGATCGTCACCGTGCTGCCCGGCTCCGAGCGGGACCTGCCGGCCGACCTGGTGCTGCTGGCCATCGGCTTCGAGGGCACCGAGGAGCAGCCGCTGTTGACCCAGTTCGGGGTGACCCGCAACGCCCGGGGCGCGGTCGACGCCCGCCCCGACTGGCAGACCGATGTCGACGGGGTGTTCGTCGCCGGGGACATGCACCGAGGGGCGTCGCTGGTCGTCTGGGCGATCGCCGAAGGGCGGGCCGCCGCCGCGGCCATCCACGCGTATCTCGGTGGGACGGGTGCCCTACCTGCACCGGTGGACCCGGCCCGGCAGCCGCTGGCCACGGGCTGAACCTCCCCCGGAGGGGCTGGCCCGCTGCCGTGTCGACTCCGGATCGCCGACCTCGGGGTGTCCTGACCCGCCGAGGTCGGCGTCCGTATGCCCGTCGCCGGGGCGCCGGCCGTGGTGAGGCTGCTCACGAATGCCCGGAAATCGGCCCAATTGCTGCCAGAATCGGCGGCTGGCCGGACCTGCGAGGTCCGGCTTTCGTCGTGTCACCACTCTGGACGGGGAAATCCTCATGGCCCTCGGCGCCATGTTCGCCGCGCTGCGCCATCGCAACTACCGGATCTGGGCCGCCGCCGGTTTCGCGTCGGTCATCGGGACCTGGATGCAGGTTCTCGGCGTCAACTGGTACGTGCTGGCGCAGACCGGGTCCGCGACCTCCATGGGGTTCGCCGTCCTGCTCCAGGCGCTGCCGATGCTGGTGCTCAGCGCCTGGGGCGGCGCGCTGGCCGACCGGCTGCCCGCCAAACCGCTGCTGATCGTCGCCCAGGCCGCCCACGCCTGCCTCGCCGCCGGGCTGGCCCTGGTCGCGTTCACCGGTGCCGGCGGGCTGCCCGCGATCTACGCGATCTCGCTGGTCACCGGGGCGGTGTCGGCGATCGAGGGCCCGGTGATGGGCCGCTGGTGCTCGACCCTGGTTGACCGGGAGAGCCTCGGCAACGCCCTCGCCCTCGGCTCGCTCACCAACTCCGCCGGCCGCATCCTCGGCATGAGCGTCGGCGCCGTCGTGGTCGCCGCCGTCGGCCCCGCGCTGCTCTTCGCCGTCAACGCCGCCAGCTTCGTCGCGGTCGTCGCGGCCCTGTTCGCCGTACGGGAGGGGGAGCGGCACACCGGCGAGCCGGTGGCGGCCGACGCGCCGCCGGCGGACGGCGGCATCCGGGCCGGCTTCCGCTACCTGCTGCGCCAGCCGGTGGTGCTGGTGGCCCTGGCGCTGTCCTTCGTGCTCGGCAGCATGGGCCGCAACTACCAGGTCACCATGGCGGCGATGAGCCACGGACCGCTGGGCGGCGGCGCGTCCGGCTACGGCTTCCTCTCCACCGTCTTCGCGGTCGGCACCGTGGTTGGCGCGTTGGCTGCCGCCCGCCGCCGGGAACTCGGCTACGGCGTGCTGGTCGGGGCCGGGCTGGTGGCCAGTGGGCTGCAGATCGTTGCCGGCCTGGCCCCGGGCACGCTGAGCTTCGCCGCGGTGATCCTGCCCGTCGCGGCGGCGGCGGTGGTCATCGACACCACGGTCGGCGCCCGCGCCCAGCTCGACACCGAGTACGCGATGCGCGGGCGGGTGCTGGCCGCGTTGGCCGTCACCGGCTCGGTCTCCGCAGCCGTCGGGGCGCCCCTGCTCGGCTGGCTCGCCGAGCACGTCGGGCCCCGGCAGACCCTGGTGCTGGCTGGCACGCTCACCACCGTCGCCACCGTCGTGGCCGGGTTCGCCCTCGACCGGCTCCGGGAGCGGCGGCTGCGTCGCCGGCTCACCCGGGTGCTCGCCACGCCCGCCGTGCGCCGCCCGGTACGCCGGTTCGCGGCCACCGCCGTCCGCGTCGTCCACCCGGCGACCGCCATTCGCCCGATGGCGGCCGACGACCTGCGCCCGGTTCCGGCGCCTCGCCCGGCGGGACCACGGCCGACCGGTACGCGGTTCGCCGGGCTGCGCCCCCGGGCCGGGCGTCTCGCGGCCGGCCTGTCCGTCCGCCCGGCCCGGGAGTGCGCGGCCTGCGCGCCGCACTGGTCCCGGCGTCGGTCCCGGGCGACGGCGGCCCACGCGCCCGACTGCGCCGTCGCCGGCTCGGCACCGTCGCCCCAAGGTCACGCTCGATCCGGGAAGTAGTGGCCTCCCGTGGCGCGGCAGGGCACTACTCCCATGATCGAGCGCGATCTCTGCCCCGAGTGAGCGAGGTCATGGCCGTGGGACAGGCCAGGAGTCCGGCGACACGAAGATCATCGTTACGCTGCCGGTATGGACGTCGAGGAGCGCCTACGGCGAATCCGCCGGTGGCTGTGGGTCGTGGTGGTGGGTCTGTTCGTCAGCGGGGTGACCGCGTTCCCGCTGGAGATCGAGGTGCGCTGGCTGCTCCGGGCGCTCGACCCGCTCTCCGGCCAGCTCCCGGCGCTGGTCGGTTGGATCGAGCGGGTCCACACCGGACTCGTCGAGACCGGTGACCGCTACCCGTTCATGCTGTACGGCACAGACTGGCTGGCCTTCGCCCACCTGGTGCTCGCGGTGGCGTTCTGGGGGCCGTTGCGGGACCCGGTCCGCAACGTCTGGGTGGTGCAGCTCGGGATGATCGCCTGCGCCGGGATCGTGCCGCTGGCCCTGATCTGCGGGCAGGTGCGGGACATCCCCTGGTTCTGGACCCTGGTCGACCTCTCCTTCGCGGTCGGCGCGTTCCCGCCGCTCTGGTTCGCGTACCGGCACATCCGGGCGGTCGAGGCCAGCACCAACCCGGTGGCGCCGGCGCAGGTCCCCACCGCCGGTACGCGCTGACCGCCCGCGTCGGCGACCTACCCGGCTGAGTCGTTCGTGATGTCAGCTCCACAGCCGGCGACCCTCGCGGTCCGCGCGGCGTGGCCCCGGCCGTCGGACGCGCTCAGGAGTTGTCGGCCGCCGGGTCGGCGTTGCTCGGCCGGCCCCACGGGCCGGTGATCGCGAAGACGTAGCCGGGGGACTGGATGCAGGCGAAGAGGATCTGCCCGTCCGCACTGAACGTCGGCCCGGTGAACTCGCTTTCGTTGAGCTCGTTGCGGGCCAGCGGGTACGCCTTGCCCTGCTCGGTCACCCCGACCAGGTGCGACACGCCCTCGCCGTCCTCGGCCAGGATCACCCCGCCGTACGGCGACACGGTGATGTTGTCCGGCCCGTCGAAGTTGCCCTTGTCGGCGTCCGGGTCGGTGTTCACCCCGAAGATCGTCTTCAGTGTGACGGTCTCGGTCCGGGGGTCGTAGAACCAGACCTGGCCGTCGTGCTCGTTGGTGCTGCCGTCCGAGTGCCGGGCGAAGCTGGCCACGAAGTAGGCGCCGCCGTCGGCCCACCAGGCGCCCTCCAGCTTGCGGCTGCGGGTCACCTGCTCGTCGGTGAACTGCTTGCGCACTGAGACGGTCCTCGCGTCCCGGTCCGGCACGTCGACCCACTGCACCTTGTACCGGGTGCCGGGCGTGGTCGCCTCGGACAGGTCGGCAATGTGGTTGTCGCCCCGGTAACAGCTCATCGCCTGGAGGCTGCCGGCGGTGTCGCCGTCCGGCCGCTGCGCCAGCGCGCGCAGCGCCCCCTTTCCGCCGCGGAAGCCGGCCGGCGGCGTCCACCGGAAGTAGAGCCCGTTCGGCCCGCCGGCGTCCTCGGTCAGGTAGATCGCGTGGGTGTACGGGTCCACCGCCACCGCCTCGTGCGCGTACCGGCCGAGGAACTTCAGCGGCACCGGGTTCTGGTTGGCGGACCGGTCGTGCGGGTCGACCTCAAAGGTGTACCCGTGGTCGTAGAGGTACTTTCCGCCCTTGCGCTGCTCGGTCTCCTCGCAGGTCAGCCAGGTGCCCCACGGGGTGATGCCGCCGGCGCAGTTGTTGTGCGTGCCGGCCACGCTGACGTACTCGCGCAGCCGCCGGCCCTGCGCGTCCACCTCGATGGTGGTGGTGCCGCCCCGGGCGCCGGGGTCGTAGGTGAGGCCGGCGAGCGCGGGCACCGGGAAGGGCTCGCTGCCGCCGATCTCGTGGTTGTTCACCAGCACCGAGCCCTCGCGGCCGAGGAAGCAGCCGGTGCCGTCGGCGTCGCTCGGCGTCGGCTGCCCGGACTCCAGCAGGGTTACGCCGGCCTGCGCCACGATCGTGTACGAGAAGCCGGGCGGCAGGGCCAGCAGGCCGGCCGGGTCCGGAACGAGTTCGCCGTAGCCGACCGCCGGACGAGCGGCGGCGCGCGCCGCCGCGGGTCCTGCGATCACGTCCAGGTTGCCGGCCACCACGATGCCGAGGGCGCCGGCGGCACTGCCGCGCAGCATGGACCGGCGGGAAATGGGAGAGGAGGTCACGTCGTCGCCTTCCTGTTCACGATGGTTCCGTCAGCAGGCAAACGGCGGCCGGGGGACGCCGCCGGCGCGGCCGGGGTCCGCTAGGTGAACAGTAGACAAATCCTGAACGCGCGTCACGTACTGTGCCGGGTCGACGTGGGTCCGTTAGGGTTCCCTTGATCGCAGACCGGGCGGCGTCGGAGGGCGGACGGTGGGCAGGCTCGCGACCGTGTACGGGCAGGCGGTCGCCTGCCACCGCCAGGCGGTACGCCGGTGGGAGGCCGCGCGGCGGGCGCTGACCGCCGCCGGGCCGGTGGCCCCCGGCAGCCCCGAACTGGTCGCCCGGCTGACCCGGCTCGGCGCCGAGCTGGCCACCCCCGCGCCGGGCACCGCCCGGCCCGCCACCACCCCCGTACCGGTGCGCATCGGCGCGGCGACCACCGTGGACGGTGGCTTCCCGGTGCTGGTGCCGCTGGCCGGTGGCACCCACCTCGCGGTGGACGTCGACGCCCGCGACCCCCGGGTCGGCGAACTGCTGCGGGCCGTGGTGGTGCGGCTGCTCGCCGCCGCGCCGGCCGGCACGGTCCGGGTCGTCGGCATCGACCCGGCCGCGTTCGGCGCCGCGTTCCTGCCACTGCGCCCGCTGCACGACGCCGGGGTGCTCGCCCCGGCCGCCACCACCGCCGCCGAGATCACCGCGCTGCTCGACGAGGCGGAACGGCACGCCCGGGACGCGCAGCGGACCGCCCGGGGCGACGAGCAGCTGCTGCTGCTCGTCGTCGCATCCACCCCGCCGCCCCGGGAGCTGGCCCGGCTGGCCGCGCTCACCCACGCAGGCCCCGCCGCCGCGGTCTGCGTCCTGCTCGCCGGCTACCCGGCCGCCGGTCCGGGCGATGCGCCACCGCTGCTCGGGGCCGCCACCCAGCTCCGGCTGACCGATCGGTACGCGCTGGTCGGCGACCCGCCCGGGCAGCCGTTCAGCGCCGACGGCACCGGCCTGGCCGCCCCGGTCGTGCTCGACGGTGACCCGTCGCACGCCACCGTCAGCGGGCTGGCCAGGCAGCTCGGCGCGGCCACCCGCCGGGCCGCGGCGGTCACCTTCACCGACCTGCTCCCCACCGGGCGCTGGGCCGAGCCCTCTGGGGACGGCCTACGGACCGTGCTGGGCCGGTCCGGCCGCGAGCTGGTCACGCTCGCCTTCGACGACGCCACCCCGCACTGGCTGGTCGGCGGGCGGACCGGCGCCGGCAAGACGGTGTTCCTGCTCGATCTGCTCTACGGGCTGGCCGCCCGCTACTCCCCGGCCGAGCTCCAGCTCTACCTGCTCGACTTCAAGGAGGGGGTGAGTTTCACCGAGTTCGTCCCCACCGAGCGCGACCCGTCCTGGCTGCCGCACGCCCGCGCGGTCGGCATCGAGTCCGACCGCGAGTACGGCGTCGCCGTGCTGCGCGAGCTGCGGACCGAGCTGACCCGCCGGGCCGCTCTGCTCAAGAAGCACGGCGTCACCAAACTCGCCGACCTGCCGCCGAACGCCCGGCCACCCCGGATCGTCACCGTGGTCGACGAGTTCCACGTCCTCTTCGCCGGCAACGACACCCTCGCCCGGCAGGCCGTCGACCTGCTCGAGGAGCTGGCCCGCAAGGGCCGCTCGTACGGCCTGCACCTGGTGCTGTCCAGCCAGAGCACCACCGGCATCGAGGCCCTCTACGGCCGGGCCGAGACCATCTTCGGCCAGTTCCCGATGCGGGTGGCGCTGCCCGGCGGGGGCGGCGTGCTCGACCCGGTCAACGACGTCGCGAAGGCGCTGCCGGTGGGGACCGCCGTGGTCAACACCGCTGGCGGCGCGGCCGGCGCGAACGTCGAGGTCCGCTTCCCGGACGCGTACACGGCCCGCGCCGACCTGGCCGCGCTGCGGCACGAGCTGTTCCAGGCCCGGCCGGCGGGCTCGCCGCCACCCACCGTCTTCCGGGGGTACGAGACGCCCCGGCTGGCCGACGATCCCACCTGGGCCGGGCTGCGGCCTGGCGCAGACCCACCGCTCGCTCTGCTCGGCCGTACCGTCGACGTGAGCGGCAGCAGCGCGTCGGTCCGTTTCGATCCCGTCCCCGGCCGGCACCTGGCGGTGGTCGGCACCGCCGCCACCGGAGTGGACGTGCTCCGGTCGGCCGCCCTCAGCCTGGCCCGGCAACACGCCCCCGGCACGGCCCGCTTCCTGCTCGCCCCCCTGGCGCCCGGCACCACCGACGGCGCCGACGACCTGGCGATGAGCCTGGCCGCCGCCGGCCACCCGGTACGCCGGCTCGACACCCCGGCCCTGCGCGCCCAGCTCGCCGAGCTGGGCACCGGCCCCGCACCACACGACGGCCGGACCTACCTCGTGGTGTTCGGGGCGGACGCCGCCTCGGGCGCGCTCGCCGCCGCCGACCCGGACACCTTCCGCTCCGGACACGACGACCTGCGGGCGGTGCTGCGGCAGGGGCCGGCGCACGGGGTGCACCTGCTCGGCTGGTGGCGGGGCCTGCGCCGGCTCGGCGAGGACCTCGGCGGTACGCAGAACCGCGACGACGTGGCCTGCCTGGTCGCGCTGAACGTGCCCGGCGCCGACCTCGGCCTGCACCTCGGCGTGCATGACCTCGACTACACGCCGCGCGACGGGCGGGCCCTGCTGGTGGACCGGCACGACCAGCGGACCAGCCTGATCGTGCCCTTCGTCGGCGACGGGGACGAATCGTGACCGGCTTCGAGGAGTACGCCGCCCTGGTGCGGGAGCTCTCCGCCCGGCAGCGCGGCGGGGAACAGGCCGTCGCCGCCGAGGCGGAACGCCGTCGCGGCCTGCACGCCGCCGTCGACCAGCTCGGCCAGCGGCTCGCCGCCCAGGGGCAGCGCCTCGACCAGCTCGGCCGCGCCGTCGGCGGCCCCACCTCGGCGGCGATCCCGGAAGGTGCGCCGACCGTGCCGGCCCTGGCCTCCCCGGGTGCGGCACCGCTACCCCATACCGGGGCGGGGGTGACCGGCGGCGCAGCCGCCCCTCCGGGGCGGCCAGGGGTCGAGGCGTATCGGGAAGGGACGGTGCCCGCGTCGCGGGCGGGGGAGGCGGACCCGGCGGCGGCGCTGGCCGCGGCCGGGCAGCTCGCCGACGAGGCCGACCGGTACGGGCAGCAGGCCGAGGCGATCGCGCACCGGCCGGCGTTGCTGCCCACCTGGTCGCCGCCGGTCCGGGCCAGCGCGGTCTACGCGGCCTGCGCGCTGGTCGGTTCGCTGCTCATGCTGGTCGCGGCGCTGTCCCCGGCGAACCAGGCGATCGGCCTCGGCGCGGTGCTCGCGGTGGCCTGTACCGGGATTCCGCTCCTGTCGTTCCTCGCCGGTCACCTGATCCTGGGCCGCTGGGGCCGACCGGTGATCGGCGGCCCTCCGCCGTCGCGCTACATCCCGCTCGGCTTCGTCATCTGCGCGTTGCTGTCCCCATCGCTCTACTGTGTCGTCCTGGTGGCCGCCCGCCTCGGTTGACCTGCCGGATTTCGCAGGTCCGGGCCCGCTGTCGGTCGTTCCCGCTCCAGGCCGGTGACCGCGCGGGCGCTAAGGGCCGGTTTCCGTGATCACGCGGTCGCGGGGCGTGCCGTGGTCTCGTAAGCTCCGGTGTGGCCGGTGCGGTGTGATGGTCCGGCCGAGCGAGATGGGCGACTTCGGGGAGGGTGTGTGAGCGCGGCGCAGATCATCGCGAAACTGGCGGCGGCAGCACAGAAGCTGGACGAGGCGAAGGCCAAGACGGCCGCCGCGGCGCAGGACGCCGCCGAGGCGCGGGCGCTGGTGACCGGCGCGCTGGAGGGAGTGGCGGCCGGCCCGTTGATCGGCATGATCGACGCCTACCGGCAGGCGCTGGCTCAGGCCGCCCAGGGCGGTGATCCGGCCAAGCAGCACGTCCAGGAGACGATCGCCAAGGTCCAGGCGTTGGGAAACTGAGCACCGATGAGCGACATCGAGGAGCCCGGCGGCCACGACGGCGGCGAACTGGACGGTTTTCGCATCGGCCACGTGCCGCACGGCGTCGGCGCGGAGGTGTCGGACTTCGCCACCGAGTGGGAGGATGTCACCTCCGCCACACGGGTTTGGGAGCGACAGGTCGACGAGGGCTACCGCGTCGACCTGCGGGTGCATGTGCTGCGGGGTGACCGGCTGGTCGACCTCGCCGCGCTCCACGACTTCCTCGCCGAGTACCACGAGCGCGACCCCGCCGGGGTGGAGCTGGCCGAGTTCGCGCACCCCGACGGCCCCGGCCTGATCGGCGAGGATGAGGCGTTCTGGCTGGTCGAGCCGGGCGTCGCGGTCGACGTCCTCGTCGACCCGGAGCACCACGACCCCTCGGCACTTCGGGCCACGGCCGAGGCGGTGACCCGAACAGCGACGGCGTGATCCGCGGGCGGAGCGCCGGGGCGTACCCGCAGGGGTCGTGCTGATGCTGGGCGCGGCACTCACGGTGACGGTCAGGAGTCGGTGAGGACCAGCCACTCGGCGTCGAGCCGCCCGACGGTCAGACCTTCCGGCCACACGTGCGGGGCGGACGCGGCCGCGCGGGCCTGGTCGACCAGCGGCCGGCGGGCCAGCGTGGTGCCGTCGAAGCTGGCCGGGCCGCGGAAGACGGCGCGGCCGAAGTTGGCCGCGCCCTCGAAGCGGGCGCCCTCGAACAAGGTCTCCCCGCCGAACTCCGTCCAGCGGAACAGCGCCATGTCCGCGAACCGCGCCCGGCGGAAACCCGCGTACCCCTCGAAGGTGGCGTGTTCCACGGAGAGCCCGCTCAGGAACGCCGCCTCCCGGAAGGTGGCGCTGCCGGCGAAGCGGGCCCGGTCGAAGCTGCTCGTCCGCCGCAGTGTGGCACCGTGGAACGAGACCTGCGCGAAGCTCGTCCCGTGGCAGGACAGCTCGCCACCGAGGTCGGCCCCGTCGAAACTCGCCCGGCCGGTGAACCGGGCGTCGTCCAGCACGATCTCCGCGTCGCCGGTCAGGTTGTCGAACACGGCGTCCTCGAACTGGGCCGTCAGCCGCATCCGTCCGCGTACCACCGCGCCGGCGAAGCTGGTGGTGCCGGTGCAGACCGCGTCGGTGAGGTCGAGGTCCACCAGGGTGCAGCCGCCGGCGTCGAAGTCGTCCAGCCGGGCGCCGCTCAGGTCCAGGCCGACCCCGGGCCACCAGTCGTCGCGGTCGGCGCGCAGGTGCCGGGTGAGCATCCGCTGCGCGGTGCGGCGTACCTCCGTCTCACGGGGATCGTCCGGCGCCGGCATCCGCAGGTACGCGCAGAGCACCGCCACGATCGTCGACCGCTGCCCCGGGTTGTCCTGACCGAGCCGTTCCAGGGCGTGCAGGCCGCCGAGGCGTACCGCGGGGTTGTCGCTGCCGACCAGCTCCATGGCCCGGACGTACAGCTCGGTGAGCCGTCGTTCGGCCGCGTCGTGCTCGGCGGACGCCGCCTGCCGATCCTGGTGCCGCTGCCCGGTCTCGGCGACCGCCTCGGCGTGCGCCTGCACCCGGTCCCGGTGTGCCTGGTCGTGGGCGGCGACGGCCTCCTGGTGGCGCTGCGCCCGCTCGTTGATCCATTGCCGACGGGCGGCGACCAGAAACGCCAGCCCGCCGCCGGTGCCGGCGACCACGGTGAGGGCGGTCCGGATGGCGTCGACGCGTAGTGTCGCCCGGGTGTCCGGCTGGACGGCTCGGTCGGCCTCGGCGAGCAGCCAGTCCAGCACCAGCCAGCCGAGCAGGACGGCGATCAGCAACCCGACCAGCGCGAGCCACCACGGCATCAACCGGAGCGGCTTCTCCCGAGGGGATGGGGTGGGCACGGCCCACAGCATGCCATCCGCGCGCGTCACCGTGGGATCCCGGCTGTCGGCAATGGACCTCGGCCCGATTGACCAGCCGGTGCAGTCCTCGATCTATCGGGCACGGCCAGGGGCGGCGAACACGATGGCCAGGGGCGCGCCGATCGTCGTATACATGAGGCCAGACAGCCGAGATGGAGCCGAGGCGGAGGACGCCATGCCGGACGAGGACAACAAGCGAGCAGCACACCGAGCGCTGGTGGATCGCATCCTGAACGGAGCGGGCAGGGCATCCGCAGAGCAGCGAGCCCGTGCCTTCGGCAACGACGGCCTGTCCCCGCCGTTGGACACGCTGATCGGCAAGGTCGCCACGACGCCAACGCAGGTCACCGAGGCGGACTTCGCTGCGGCAAAGGCGTCGGGCTTCAGCGAGGATCAGCTGTTCGAGCTGGTGATATGCGCTGCGGTCGGCCAGTCCGCCCGGCTGTACGAAGCGGGACTGGCGGCCCTGGCCGAGGCAACCGTCAACGGAGAGGCCGGATAATGCGCCTCGACATCCTCAACCACGGCTACAGCCCCGCAACCAAGCTGCTGTTCGCGCTCATCCGGGTGTTCTCCGGGCATCCGGTACCAGATGCGGCCAAGCTGGTCTTCTACCGGCCCGATTTCTACGGCGCTCGGGCAAAGGAGTTCACCCACGAGGCGATGCGCGGGCCGTCCGCCTGGTCGGTAGGCGACCGGGAGCTGATGGCGGCCTACGTTTCCAAGGTGAACGAGTCGGCGTTCTGCATGGCCGCGCACACCGCGACCGCTCGGCGGGCCTACCAGGATGGGCCAATGGTCGCGGCGGTGCTGGCCGACCTGGAATCGGCCCCAGTGGAAGAGCCGCTGCGGGCGACGCTGCGGATGCTCGGCAAGCTGACCGCCGAAGGAAAGCTCAGCGCCGAGGACATGCGGGAAGTGCTGTCCGCCGGCGTCTCACGCGAGCAGGTCAAGGACGCGCTGGCAGTCTGCGTCGCGTTCAACACGACCGACCGGCTCAGCGATGCCTTCGACTTCGAGGTGCTGAGCCCCGAGGGCTTCGAGGCAGGAGCCAAGTATCTGCTCAAGCGGGGTTACCGATAGCGCGTCTGACAGCTCGTGCCCATGGCCGGTGACGACAGGCAGGGAGTACGACAGGACGAACGGCGCAGCTCGTCGATAACCACGCTTCGCCGGCCGGCAGTTGGGTCGAGCGACCGCGACGGCGATCCGCGTCGTGCGACGCTGAGTGGGACGGTGCATTCCGGGCTCTACCGGGTGGACGTGCTGACCTTCCTCTGCCCGGCCGGCTCGCTGGAGTTCCCGCTGGTGATGACGCGGAGCTGAGACCCGGCCGAGCGACGGGCGACGCCACCTTTCGTACGGCGCCCGCGGGGCGGCCGAGAGCACCCCGCCGGGGGATGCCGGCGAGCGGTACGATTTGCGCCGCGCGGTCGCCGATGCCCGCCACACACGATCGTCGCGCACTGTCCGCTGGGCGGGATCGTTGGACAACTGTTCCCCAGCTCGAAAGGGGTCGGCCGACCGGTCGACCTGGAGGAGAGATTAGCCTGATGGGCGTGACACGCCGCGCGAAGATCGTCTGCACCCTCGGCCCTGCCACCTCATCCCCGGAGCGTATCCGGGGCCTGGTCGAGGCGGGCATGAACATGGCGAGGCTCAACTTCAGCCACGGCAGTCACGCCGACCACGAGTCGGTCTGCCGGCTTGTCCGGGAGGCGGCGGAGGCGGCCGGGCGGCCCGTCGCGGTGCTCGCCGACCTGCAGGGCCCGAAGATCCGGCTGGGCCGGTTCGCCGACGGCCCGCACGAGTGGCGCACCGGCGACTCCGTGGTGATCACCGGGGACGACATCCTCGGCACCAAGGATCGGGTCTCCTGCACCTACCGCAAGCTGCCGCAGGAGGTGAAGCCGGGCGACCGGCTGCTGATCGACGACGGCCGGGTCGCGGTCGAGGTCAGCGACGTCACCGGCAACGACATCCGCTGCCTGGTCACCGAGGGCGGCGCGGTCTCCAACAACAAGGGCGTCTCGCTGCCGAACGTGGCGGTCAGCGTCCCGGCCCTGTCGGAGAAGGACGCCGAGGACCTGCGCTTCGCCCTCGGCCTGGGTGTCGACATGATCGCGCTGTCCTTCGTCCGCTCGCCCGAGGACATCAAGCTCGTCCACGCGATCATGGCCGAGGAGGGCGTGCTCCGCCCGGTGCTGGCCAAGGTCGAGAAGCCCGAGGCGGTCGACCACCTGGAGGCGATCGTGCTCGCCTTCGACGGTGTCATGGTCGCCCGTGGCGACCTCGGCGTCGAGTTGCCGCTGGACCAGGTGCCGCTGGTGCAGAAGCGGGCCGTGCAGCTGTGCCGGGAGAACGCCAAGCCGGTCATCGTGGCCACCCAGATGCTCGACTCCATGATCGAGAATTCGCGGCCGACCCGCGCCGAGGCGTCGGACGTGGCCAACGCGGTGCTCGACGGCGCGGACGCGGTGATGCTCTCCGGCGAGACCAGCGTCGGCAAGTACCCGGTGCTCACGGTCAGCACCATGGCCAAGATCATCCAGACCACCGAGTCCGGCTCGATCGCCGTGCCGCGCCTGCAGCACGACCCGCGTACGCACGGTGGCGCGCTCACCGTCGGCGCGTCCTCGATCGCCCGGGCCATCGGCGCCAAGGCGCTGGTCGCCTTCTCCCAGACCGGTGACACCGTCAAGCGGCTCGCCCGGCTGCACTGTGACCTGCCGCTGCTGGCGTTCACCCCGGTGCCCGAGGTGCGCAACCAGCTCGCCCTCTCCTGGGGCGTCGAGACGTTCCTGATGCCCTTCGTCGCGCACACCGACGACATGTTCCGCCAGGTCGACCAGGCGCTGCTCGGCCTCAACCGGGCCAACCCCGGCGACTACGTGGTGATCGTGGCGGGCAGCCCGCCCGGCACCCCCGGTTCCACCAACACGCTGCGCGTGCACCAGCTCGGCTCACTGGTCGACGCCGCCTCCGCGCGGGCGTTGCAGTGAGCGAGCGGAGCGAGCGAACCCCGTGAGCGCGAGGAGTGAGCCGGGTTTGCGAGCCCCGCAGTCGCGAACTGAGGTGACCCCGTGAGCGAGCCGGTGGCGACCGGCCAGGCGGCGGTCGACCAGCTCCTGGCGGTGCTGGACCTGGACCACACCGGCGAGATGACCTTCCGGGGGATGAGCCCGCCGGTCGGCCCGCAGCGGGTGTACGGCGGTCAGGTCGCCGGCCAAGCCCTGGTCGCCGCCGGCCGCACCGTCGACCCCGAGCGTTTCGTGCACTCTCTGCACGGCTACTTCGTCCGCCCCGGCGACCCGGTCGAGCCGATCGAATACCAGGTGGAGAACATCCGGGACGGCCGCTCCTTCTCGGTGCGCCGGTCGGTCGCGCTCCAGCACGACCAGCCGATCTTCTTCATGTCGGCGTCGTTCCAGCGGCAGGAGGAGGGGCTGGACCACCATGCGCCGGCCCCGCCGGAGGTACCCGGGCCGGACCAGGTCCCGACCATGGCCGACCGGCTCGCCCGCTACCCGGAGCGGCTCGGCATCTGGGGTCGGATCCCGCGCCCGATCGATGTCCGCTACGTCGGTGAGCCCGGCTGGGTACGTCCCGGCGACCGCCCCGCCGAGCCGCACCAGCGGGTCTGGATGCGCATCGACGGCCAGCTGCCCGACGATCCGCTGCTGCACGCCTGCGCCCTGGCGTACGCCTCGGACCTGACCCTGCTCGACTCGGTGCTCTCGGTGCACGGCGAGGTCTGGGGGCCCGGGGGAGTGGTGGGCGCGAGCCTGGATCATGCGCTCTGGTTCCACCGGTCCTTCCGTGCCGACGAGTGGTTCCTCTACGACTGCTGGAGCCCGTCCGCCTCCGGCGCCCGCGGGCTGGCTACCGGCCGGATGTTCACCACCGACGGCCGGCACATCGCCAGCGCCGTGCAGGAGGGGCTGCTTCGCCGGGTCGGCGCCTGATCGCCTGGGCGAGGGGCGAGGGGTCGGGCTGCTGGGCAGGGGGTTAACCTTGCCGGCATGCGTCTCTCCGCCCGGGTCGACTATGCCCTCCGCGCGGCCGCCGAGCTGGCCGCGGTGGGCGCGGTGGTCGTCGGCGCGGCGGGCGGGCGGAGCCGGCCGGTGACCGCCGAGCAGATCGCCCGTGCACAGGACATCCCGCCGAAGTTCCTGGAGAGCATCCTGCTTCAGCTGCGCCGGAGCGGGATCGTGCACGCCCAGCGTGGCCCCGAGGGCGGCTACTGGCTGGCCCGGCCCGCCGCGGAGATCTCCCTCGCCGAGGTGATCCGGGTGATCGACGGCCCGTTGGCGCACGTCCGTGGCCAGCGTCCGGAGCAGCTCGGCTACCAGGGTGCGGCCCGGGCGCTGCAGGAGGTGTGGATCGCCCTGCGGGCCAGCGAACGGGAGATCCTCGAGCTGGTCACCCTCGCCGACGTGGCCAGCGGCGCGCTGCCCGGCCGGGTCAACGAGCTCGTCGCCGACCCGAGGGCCTGGAGCTGACCGTCGGCCTCGCGCCGCCCCGGCATCCGGGGTGCGGCGACTGAGCCGCGCCCGTCCGGCGCGTCCCAGCATGTGGATGGAGGGCTTGACCGGAACCCCTCCGTGTCGCATTGTCGACCAAGTCGATAGGAGATCTCGATAAGCCGGGGGCGCTTGTGCGAAAGCTGCTGATCCTCGCCCTGGTCGGGCTCGCCGCGCAGCTGGTCGACGGCGCGCTCGGCATGGCGTACGGCCTCACCTCCTCCACCCTGCTGCTCTTCGCCGGGGTGGCGCCGGCCGCCGCGTCCGCCTCGGTGCACCTGGCGGAGATCGGCACCACGCTCGCCGCAGGGGTGTCGCACTGGCGGTTCGGCAACGTCGACTGGCGGGTGGTCACCCGGATCGCAATGCCCGGCGCGATCGGCGCGTTCGCCGGCGCCACCTTCCTCAGCTCCATCTCGACCGAGGCCGCCGCCCCGTGGATGGCCGCAATCCTGTTCACCCTCGGCGCGTACCTGCTGATCCGCTTCGCCCGGCCACTGCGCGCCAACCGGGCCGCCGGCCGCCTGCGGGGCCGCTTCCTCGCCCCCCTCGGGCTGGTGGCCGGATTCATCGACGCCACCGGCGGTGGGGGCTGGGGCCCGGTCGCCACCCCGGCGCTGCTGGTCTCCGGCCGGATGGAGCCGCGAAAGGTCATCGGCTCGGTCGACACGGCCGAGTTCCTGGTGGCCGGCGCGGCCAGCGCCGGATTCCTCATCGGACTCGGCTCCGAGGGCTTCCTGCTGTCCACCGTGGCCGCACTGCTGATCGGCGGCCTGATCGCCGCGCCGATCGCCGCCTGGCTGGTCCGCATCGTCCCCGCCCAGCTGCTCGGCGCGACCATCGGCGGGGTGATCGTGCTGACCAACGCCCGGGCGCTGCTGCGCGTCGGCGAACTGGGCGGCCCCGTCCCATCCCTGGTCTACGCGGTGCTCGGCGCCGGCTGGCTGGTCGCGCTGGCGCTGGCGGTGCGGGCGCTGCGCCGTACCCGCCAGGCCCGGGCCATCACCGAGGCCGCCCTCGCCGCCCGGGCCGCGACCGCACCGGTCGCCGGCGCGCCGCTCAGCTGATCCACTCCAGATCGCGCAAACGGCGGCCTCCGCCAGTCACCGACACCGCCACATCCCGCAAACGGGTGACCCGGTCAGGCCGCGAGCAGGTCGCCGGCCGCCGTGGCGAGCAGGTCCCACGCCTCGTCGACGTGCTGCTCGGTGGTCAGCGGGGAACCGACCGCCAGGCGCAGCGCGTACCGCCCCTCGATTCGGGTGTGGGTCAGCAGCACCCGCCCGGTGGCGTTGACCCGACGCAGCAGTTCGGCGCTCGCCTCGTCGCCGACGGTCAGCCGGAAGCAGACCAGCGAGAACGGATGCGGCGCGGCCAGCTCGAACCGGTCGTCGGCGGCGACCCGCGCGGCGAAACGGTCCGCGAGCGCCACCCCCGAGCGGATGTGCGCGCGCAACCCCTCGACGCCGTACCAGCGCAGCACGAACCAGAGCTTGAGCGCCCGGAACCGGCGACCCAGCGGCACCTGCCAGTCCCGGTAGTCGATCACCGCCCCGGACTCGGTCGCCGCGTTGCGCAGGAACTCCGGCATCACCGTCAGCGCCTCGATCAGCTCGCCCCGGTCGGCCACCCAGAACGCGTCACAATCGAAGCCGGTGAGCAGCCACTTGTGCGGATCGAAGCAGTACGAATCGGCGTACTCCACCCCGGTGTGCGACCAGCGCAGCTCCGGGCAGACCGCCGCCGCGCCCGCGTACGCGGCGTCGACGTGCAGCCAGACGCCATACTCGGCGCAGATCGCGCTGATCTCCGGCAACGGATCGACCGCGGTGGTGGACGTCGTGCCGATGGTGGCAACCACGATCGCCGGCACCACCCCGACGGCCAGGTCCGCTTCGATCGCCGCCCGCAGGGCCGCCGGCCGCATCGCCTGCGTCGCCGGGTCCACCTCGATCGCCCGTACCCCGTCGGCGCCCAGCCCGGCGATCCGGGCCGCCTTCTCGATCGAGGAATGTCCCTGCGTCGAGGTGTACGCGCGGTAGCGCCGGTCGATGCCGTCGGAGCGCCAGCGTCCCTTGCTGGCCCGGTGCAGCGCGCCCAGGGTGGCGACCAGCGTCGCCGACGAGGCGGAGTCCTGGATCACCCCGCCGCCGGGGCCGGTCGAGCGGAACCGCTCCGGCAGGTCGAGCAGGCCGGCGAGCCAGTCCAGCAGCACCGTCTCCAGCTCGGTGCAGGCCGGGCCGGTCGCCCAGAGCATCCCCTGCACCCCCAACCCGGAGCTGACCAGGTCGCCGAGCACGCTCGGCCCGGAGGTGTTGGCCGGGAAGTAGCCGAAGAAGCCCGGATGCTGCCAGTGGGTCAGCCCGGGGGCGACGATGCGGTCCAGGTCGGCCAGGACGGCCTCGACCGGCTCGCCCTGCTCGGTCGGCCCGGCGGGCAGCGCGGCGGCCACCGTGCCGGGCGGGTCCTGCGAGGTCACCGGCCGCTGACCGACCGTCTTCCAGTAGTCGGCGATCCAGTCCACCACGGCGTGCCCGGCGCGGCGGAACTCCTCCGGGTCCATGTGCTCAGCCATGCCTGGAGTCGATCAGGACCGGCCCGGCCGGAGCAAGGGGCCGCCGTGGTGGTTGTGCCGGCCGAAAGCGTCGTCCTACGATGCCCATGCGCGGAGCCGAATCATGGGCGTCGATCACTTTCGTCCACCGTCACCGTCACCGTCACCGTCAGCGCGGCGTACCTCTCCCGCCGGCCCGGGCAGGCCGGCCCCTTCGCCGCGTGCCTGACCTCCGCGAAACGACATCCTCGGCGACTGGCGGGAAGAGGTGGTCTGGCGCACCAGCGACAGCACCGCGCTGCGCATCTACAGCACACCGACGCCGACCAACCTGCGCATCCACACCCTGATGCACGACCCGCAGTACCGGGTCGCCATCGCCTGGCAGAACACCGCCTACAACCAGCCGCCGCACCCCGGGTTCCACCTCGGCGACGGCATGACCACCCCGCCCGCACCGAACATCTACCTGCGCTGAGCATCGCCGGCCGGCCCCGACCGGGGCGCTGAGCCTCGCCGGCCGGTCCCGATCGGGGCGTCGGGCGGGACCGGCCCGGACGCGTAGGCACCGGGCCGCCAGCCGCGGAACCCGCGACGGCGGCCCGGCGCGCCACACCGCGGCACTCCCGACCCGTCCCGACCGGGAATGCCGTACCACCACCGGTCACCAAACTAGAGGCGCCGCGCGACTGCGGGGTGACGGGGCTGTGAAGAGCATGTTTCAGTCGTTTCGGCGCAGACCACCGGCCACCCGCTCGGCGATCAGCTCGAACGAGCGGATCCGGTCGGCCACGTCGTACACCATCGTCGTGAGCATCAGCTCGTCCGCGCCGGTGCGCTCCAGCAGCGCGCCGAGCTGCCGGGCCACCGTCTCCGGCGAACCGGTCGCCTGCCCCTCCCGGCGCTGGGCCACGAACTCCCGCTCCAGCTCCGAGTACGGGTAGGCCGCCGCCTCCTCCGGCGTCGCCAAGGGCTCCGGCCGCCCGGAGCGCAGCTTCAGGAAGGACAGCCCGGCCGGTCCGGCCAGCCACTCCGCCCGCTCGTCGGTCTCCGCGCAGACCGCGTTCACCGCGACCATCGCGTACGGCCGCTCCAGCCACCGTGACGGGCGGAAGCTCTGCCGGTAGAGCTGCAGCGCCGGCAGCGTGTTCCGCGCGCTGAAATGGTGCGCGAACGAGAACGGCAGCCCGAGCAGCCCGGCGAGCTGGGCACTGAACCCGCTCGACCCGAGCAGCCAGACCGCCGGCGACTGGCCCCTGCTGGGGGTGGTGGTGATCGGGCCGGGCTCGGCGCCGCTGAAGTAGTTCATCAGGTCGGCCAGCTCCCGGGGAAAATGCTCGGCCGACAGCCCCTCCATGCTCCGGCGCAGCGCCAACGCGGTCACCTGGTCGGTGCCCGGCGCCCGGCCGATCCCCAGGTCGATCCGACCCGGGTGCAGCGCCTCCAAGGTGCCGAACTGCTCGGCCACCGCCAGCGGCGCATGGTTGGGCAGCATCACTCCGCCCGAGCCGAGCCGGATCGTGCTCGTCCGTGCGGCCAGATGCGCGAGCAGCACAGCCGGCGCGGACGAGGCGATCGAGGGCATGTTGTGGTGCTCGGCCCCGGTGATAGCCCAA
>NZ_JBLROA010000070.1:0-31124 GCF_047921505.1 Micromonospora sp. SL1-18
TAATAGGGGGCCCCTCCTTACGCTCAGGTCAGGGCGGCCTCGGCGGCGGCGAGGAAGGCGTCGTTCTCGGCCGGGGTGCCGATGGTGACCCGGACCCCGTCGCGGGGGAACGGCCGGACGATCACGCCGCGCGCCTCGCACGTCTTGCCGAACTCGAGGGCCCGCTCGCCGAGCGGCAGCCAGACGAAGTTGGCCTGGCTGGACGGCACGTCCGGGACGAGCTTGCGCATCGCCTCGGTGACCCGGTCGCGTTCGGCGACGACCAGCGCGCAGCGCCGCTCGACCTCGTCGGCCTGCGCCAGTGCGGCCAGCGCGCCGGCCTGGGCGGCCATGCTGGTGGAGAACGGCGTGACGACCTTGCGCACGGCGGCGGCCACCGCCGGATCGGCGGCCAGCCAACCGACCCGCAGGCCGGCCAGCCCCCACGCCTTGGAGAGGGTGCGCAACACCGCCACGTTCGGTCGGTCCAGGTAGCCGAGCGCGTCCGGCACCTCGGGGTCGGTGACGAACTCCCGGTACGCCTCGTCGATCACCACGAGCACGTCGTCCGGCACCGCGTCGAGGAAACGGTCCAGTTCCGCCTTGCGGACGGCGGTGCCGGTCGGGTTGTTCGGGTTGCAGACCAGGATCATCCGGGTCCGGTCGGTCACCGCCGCCGCCATCGAGGCCAGGTCGTGGCCGTGGGCGGCGTCGTTCGGTACCTGCACGCTGGTCGCGCCGCTGGTCGCCGCGATGATCGGGTACGCCTCGAACGATCGCCACGAGTAGAGCAGCTCGTCGCCGGGGAGGCAGGTGGCCCGGACCAGGTGCTCGGCCAGCGCCACCGAACCGCAGCCGGTGGCGATCCGGTCGGCGTCCACGCCGTACCGCTCGGCGAGGGCTTGGCGCAGCGCCACCACGCCCATGTCCGGGTAACGGTGCGAGCCGGCCACCGCCTCGCCGACGGCCTCCACCACGCCGGGCAGCGGGCCGTAGGGGACCTCGTTGCTGGCCAGCTTGATCGCCTCCGGCAGGCCGAGCTCGCGGGCCAGGTCGGCGGGGCTGCGCCCGGGCACGTAGTTGGGCAGCGCGTCCAGGTCGGCGCGGGTCAGCCGCAGCGGAGGCTGGTGACGTCCGGTTTCGGTCATGGCGTGTCTCCCGGGGGATTGGCGCGGTCGCGCGGGGCGGTACGGGTGTCGGGCCTGGTGCGGGGCAGCTGCACCACCACGGTCTGCGCACGCTTGTCGTGCAGCGCCTGGCGTAGCGGCTGATCGAAGAGCGCGGAGACCACGTCGACGAACTGGAGCACCAGCCCCAGGCCACAGCAGAACCAGAGCAGGGTGGGCATGCCGAGGGTGCTCCACCGCCCGGTGGCCCGGCCGAAGCCGAGCGGCTGGTCGGCCTCGACCGGCAGGGCGCGAACCCCCATCATCCGCTTGCCCAGGGTCTGACCGCGGGCGGCCATCGCGGGCACCTCGTACGCGAACCAGAGTGCGGTGGCGATCACCAGGATGGCGATCAGGAGCCCTCCGGCGTGCTCGCCGGGCGACGGCAGCGGCTCGGGGTTCCGGATGTCCCCCGTGTTGACCCGGCGCAAGTACTCGTGCCACGGGGCGGCCAACTCGCCGAGGAGGCGCCAGATGAACCACCCGTTCACCGCCGCATTGAGCAGCAACAGCATGCCGAGGTCGATCAGGCGGGCGACCAGCCGGGCGCCGTACGAGGCGAGCGGCAGCCCGTGCGGGCGCGGCATGGGCAGTCGCCCCGGCCCGGTCGGGTGCGGCCAGCCGGGCGGCGGCCCCTGCGGGCGACCTGGCGCGGGCGGGTACCCCGGCCACTGACCGCCGGCCGGCGCCCCGGGGTGAGGTTGCCCCGGTTGCCCCGGTTGGTCCGGATGTGGCCCGGCGGCGGTCGTCGCCGGCGCGGCGGCGACCGACGGCGCGGTGGCGGGAGCCGGCTCGGGTGGCGGGGGACCCTCGGGCGGGGTGTCGCCGACGGGTATCGGCGCGCCGATCCAGCCCTCGCCGTCCCAGTACCGTCGGGTCTCGGGGTCGGCGGGGTCGACGTACCAGCCGGGTTTCACGCTCACGGTGCTACCTCAGTTCGCGATTGCGGGGCTCGCAAACCCGGCTCACTCCTCACGCTCACGGTGCAACCTTAACGACGACCGTGCCGGCGAACTTGTCGTGCAGGCACTGCTGCCAGGGCTTGTCCCAGAGCTGCCAGAAGCCGTCGGCGTAGCTGAGGAAGGGCACCAGCGAGCCGGCGACGAACTCGACCAGGTAGCGCTTGCCCAGCACACCCCGGGTCAGCGTGGCGGCCGGGTCGACCGGGACGATCCGGAGCTTCATCACCTTCTTGCCGAGCGTCTGCCCGGTCCGGCGGGCGTACTCGACGTGGTAGATCCAGTAGAAGACGAACAACAGCAGCACGATTGCGGCGTCGGCGAGCAGCAGAGGCAGGAAGAGATCGGTCCAGATGCTCGCCGGGTCAGGCCCGGGAGTTCCGTTCGGGCCAGCCGGGGGCAGGTCGCTGACGATCCGGAAGAAGATCCAGAAGAAGAAGGGCGTGAAGAGCACCATCGTCACCACGGCCGCCACTGCGGTGTCGATCAGCCAGGCCAGAAGCCGGTCGCCGAAGCCAGCCAGCGGCTGCCCGTTCGGGGCCAGGGTCGGCGGCACGAAGCCAGGGTGCGGGGCGTACCCCGGGGGCGGTGGCGGGTAGCCCGGCAGCCCGTACGTGGGCGGTGTGCGCTGCGGCGGCGGGGCGTACCCCGGCGGGCCGGTGGGCGGCGCGAAGCCGCCGCCCGCGGGCGGAGGGCCGGCGGGCGGCGGCGTCGGGTTCGGGGGAGGCTGGGTCACGCGGACAGTGTTACAGGTTGCCGCGCTTCTCCTGCTCCCGCTCGATCGCCTCGAACAGGGCCTTGAAGTTGCCCTTGCCGAAGCCGAGGGAGCCGTGCCGCTCGATCAGCTCGAAGAAGACGGTCGGTCGGTCCTGCACCGGCTTGGTGAAGATCTGCAGCAGGTAGCCATCCTCGTCCCGGTCGACCAGGATCTTGCGGGCCTTCAACTCCTCGATCGGCACCCGCACCTCGCCGATCCGGGCGCGCAGCTCCGGGTCGTCGTAGTACGAGTCCGGGGTGTCCAGGAAGTCGACTCCGGCGGCGCGCATGGCGTCGACGCTGGCCAGGATGTCGTTGGTGGCGACGGCGATGTGCTGGGCACCCGCGCCCTGGTAGAACTCCAGGTACTCGTCGATCTGCGACTTCTTGCGGGCGACGGCCGGCTCGTTCAGCGGGAACTTCACCTTGCGGGTGCCGTTCGCGACCACCTTGCTCATCAGGGCGGAGTAGTCCGTCGCGATGTCGTCACCGATGAACTCGGCCATGTTGCTGAAGCCCATGACCCGCTTGTAGAACTCGACCCACTCGTCCATCCTGCCGAGTTCCACGTTGCCGACCACGTGGTCGACGGCCTGGAAGAAGCGCTTCGGCTGGAGGCCGGCGTCGATCATCGGCTGCCGGTCCACGATCGGCCCGCGGGCCACGAAGCCGGGCAGGAACGGGCCGGTGTAGCGGGACCGGTCGATGAGGGTGTGCCGGGTGTCGCCGTACGCGGCGATGGCCGCCAGCCGGACGCTGCCGTGCTCGTCGGTGACGTCGTGCGGCTCGACCAGGCCGGTCGCGCCCTGGGCGGTGGCGTGCGCGTACGCGGCGTCCACGTCCGGCACCTCCAGCGCGATGTCGGAGACGCCGTCGCTGTGCTTGGCCACGTGCTCGGCGCCCTCGGCGTCGGGGCGGACCGCGCCGGTCAGCACGAACCGGGCCGAGCCGCTGGTCAGCACGTACTGGGCGTGGTCCCGGTAGCCCTGCTCCGGGCCCCGGTACGCCACACAGGTCATGCCGAACGCGGTGGAGTAGTAGTGGGCGGCCTGCTTGGCGTTGCCCACCAGGAAGTGCACGTGGTCGAGCCCCTTGACCGGGAACGGGTCCCGGGTGAAGTCGTGGTCGACGGCGCCGACGAGGGCGTCGACGTCGACCTCCTCGGTCGACTCGGGTCGGTCGATCGCCTGGGTCATGGTGGCCTCCCTTGCGTACCGGCCGGCCTTTTGGGCCGCCGTAGCTGTGCTGATGTGGCGAGGATCGCCGTCCCGCCGCTGGTTGAGCAACACTTCGTGAATATGCTGGTCAGGTTGTGCATTTGGTAAAGTGAAACCCCATGAACGCTGGTCAGGATGTACAGCTGGACGAGCTGGATGCGCGACTGCTCACGTTGCTGGCCGAGGAGCCGCGGATCGGGGTGCTGGAGTGCTCCCGCCGGCTCAAGGTGGCCCGGGGCACCGTCCAGGCCCGGCTCGACAAGCTGGTCGACCGGGGGGTGATCCACGGCTTCGGGCCGGACATCTCACCGGCCGCCATCGGCTTCGGGGTGACCAGCTTCGTGACCCTGGAGATCAGCCAGCGGCACGGCCACGACCCGGTCACCGCGCACCTGGCCGCGATCCCGGAGGTGCTGGAGGCGCACACCATCACCGGCTCCAGCGACCTGCTCTGCCGCATCGTGGCCCGGTCGAACACCGACCTCCAGCGCGTGATCGACCAGATCGTCGCCTTCGAGGGGATCCGGCGGGCTTCGACGATCATCGCGCTGGCGGAGCAGATTCCGTACCGCGTCCTTCCCCTGGTCCGCTCCGCGGCCCACGGGAATCCCTGACGCCGCTGGCAGAGCAGCGCCCTCTAACACGCCGCCGGGCGGAGAAAGCGGCGCGACACGCACGCGCGCGGGCTCGGCGCGGCGGTGATCGTCGCTACCGTGTGCGGTGTGAAGGGCCTTGGCGTACGCGGCTGGTTGCTGCTGGGGCTCATCACCGTGGTCGTGCTCGCCGCCACCGGCGTGTGGAACCCGTTCCCCGGGATGTGGGAGTGGATCGACCGGAGCGAGCCGATCTCCGAGCCGGACGTGGTCTGGCAACAGCGAATCGGCGGCACGCCGAAGAGCGTCACCATCGCCGGCGACACCGTGATCGTCGAGCAGCGTACCCGGGTCGAGGCGCGCAGCCTCGCCACCGGCACGCAGCTCTGGGAGCGCAAGGCGGACTGGGCGGCGGTCGCCGGCGGCGACCGGGACCCGGTCGTCGCCGTGGGCAAGCTCCTGGTCAAGGGGTACGAGCTGCTCGACCCGACCACCGGCGCGGTGCGCCGCCGCGACAATGAGGCGGTGGCGGTCTGGACGTACCGCGATCTCCTCCTCGACGCGCGCTGTGTGCAGGCGACCGACTGCACGCTGAACGCCTGGGAGCCGCGCGGCACGAAGCCGTTGTGGACCGCGTTCCTGCCCGGCGTGCACACCGGGATGCTCGCCGACAACCCGGAACTGCTCGGCACCCGGCGGCTGGGCGCCGCACGCATCGACAGCGGGGTGGCCGGGCCGGAGGCGGCCCCGCCGCTGCTCGGCTTCCCGGTGGACGGGCGGGTGAACGTGGTGGACACCGCCACCGGCCAGGTGCTCCAGAACGTCCAGCCCGGCCGCGACGAGCGGCTGGCGGTGGTTGGCGGCCGGCTGCTGCGGATCAGCGCCACCTCACAGGACGGCAGCTGCTACTTCGTCATCTCCGCCGTCGACCCGGCCACGGGTCGGGAGGTGTGGAAGCGGGCCGGGGTGAACCTGCGGACCGCGGACTACGCCGGCTGCGTGCAGCGGGAGGACCCGCTGGGCGCCCGGAACGTGCTGATCGGGGTCGCCCCGGACGGCCGCGAGGCGGTGATCGACGGGTACGACGGCCGGCTGCTCCAGGTCGGAGAGAACGGGCAGAAGCTGCTCGCCGTCGACGACCGGTACGCGCTGGTGCGCAGCGCCGACAAGCGCTCCGTCATCGGGCGGGAGCTGTCGGTTGACCGTAACCGGTGGACCCGGCCGGCCGGCGGGAAGAGCGGCGCGGCGCTCACCCCGTACGCGGCGGTGATCACCGAGGAGAAGCCGTCCCGGCTGATCGCGGTCCAGCCGCGCACCGGGCGGGAACTGGTGGTGCTGCGCACCTCGGCGAACGCCCTGGCGGTCGGTCCGAACGGCATGATCATCGGTGAGGGGCGGGAGATCGGCTACGTCCGCTGGGGCGCCGCCACCTCGGTCGCGCCACCGCCCACCGAGGGCGGAGCCGCCGGGCCGAATCCGGACGGCAGCTACCTGCCCCCGTCGGACCAGGGCAGCTGCGGACCGAAGCGGGAACTCTGCAGCAACGGTGGGTGAGAGCGGGGTCCCAGGACGACCCGTCGGGTGTCACCGATCGACGCCTCTGCCCTAGGCTCTTTCGTCATGAGCAGTGCCGCCGCGTTCTCGTACGCCCCCTTGCTGCCGACCGGTCCCGACCAGACCGAATATCGCCTGGTCACCGACGAGGGCGTCGACGTCGTCAACGGCCCGGGTGGCCGTCGATTCCTCACCGTGGAGCCCTCCGCGCTGACCGCGCTGACCGCCGAGGCGATGCACGACATCGCCCACTTCCTGCGCCCGGCGCACCTGGCCCAGCTCCGGTCGATCATCGACGATCCGGCGGCCTCGCCGAATGACCGGTTCGTCGCGCTCGACCTGCTGCGCAACGCCAACATCGCCGCGGGTGGCGTGCTGCCGATGTGCCAGGACACCGGCACCGCGATCGTGATGGGCAAGCGCGGCCGGCACGTGCTCACCGACGGCACCGACGCCGAGGCCATCTCGCGCGGCGTCTACCAGGCGTACACCCGGCTGAACCTGCGCTATTCCCAGCTCGCCCCGCTGACCATGTGGGAGGAGCGGAACACCGGCAGCAACCTGCCGGCGCAGGTGGAGCTCTACGCCGAGGACCCGGACGGGCACCCGGACGCGTACAAGTTCCTCTTCATGGCCAAGGGCGGCGGCTCGGCCAACAAGTCGTACCTCTACCAGGAGACCAAGGCGCTGCTGAACCCGACGCGGATGATGCAGTTCCTGGAGGAGAAGCTGCGGCTGATCGGCACCTCGGCCTGCCCGCCGTACCACCTGGCCATCGTCATCGGCGGCACCTCCGCCGAGTACGCCCTGAAGACCGCCAAGTACGCCTCGGCGAAGTACCTAGACGCGCTGCCGACGCAGGGCTCGATGAGCGCGCACGGCTTCCGCGACCTGGAGCTGGAGGCCGAGGTGCTGGAGCTGACCCGCAACTTCGGCATCGGCGCGCAGTTCGGCGGCCGCTACTTCTGCCACGACGTACGGGTGGTCCGGCTGCCCCGGCACGGCGCCTCCTGCCCGGTGGCGATCGCCGTCTCCTGCTCCGCCGACCGCCAGGCCGTCGCGAAGATCACCCCGTCGGGCGTGTGGCTGGAGCGGCTGGAGACCGACCCGGCGCGCTACCTGCCGGACGTCACCGAGGCGCAGCTCGACTCGTCGGAGGTGCTCCGGGTCGACCTGAACCGGCCGATGGACGAGATCCGCGCCGAACTGTCGAAGTACCCGGTGAAGACCCGGCTGTCGCTGACCGGCCCGCTCGTCGTGGCCCGGGACATCGCGCACGCCAAGATCGCCGAGCGGCTGGACGCGGGCGAGCCGATGCCGCAGTACCTGCGCGATCACGCCGTCTACTACGCCGGGCCGGCCAAGACCCCCGAGGGCTACGCCTCCGGCTCGTTCGGCCCGACCACCGCCGGCCGGATGGACGCGTACGTGGAGAAGTTCCAGGCGGCCGGTGGTTCGATGGTGATGCTGGCCAAGGGCAACCGCTCCGCCCAGGTCACCCGCTCCTGCCAGCAGCACGGCGGCTTCTACCTCGGCTCGATCGGCGGCCCGGCCGCCCGGCTCGCGCAGGACTGCATCAAGCACGTCGAGGTGCTCGAATACGCCGAGCTGGGCATGGAGGCGGTCTGGAAGATCGAGGTGGAGGACTTCCCCGCCTTCATCGTCGTCGACGACAAGGGCAACGACTTCTTCGCCGAGGTCACCAAGCCGGTGCTCACCGTCGGCCGACGCTGACCCTGACGTACGCGAAAAGGGCGCCGGGAAATCCCGGCGCCCTTTTCCATGTTCCGGATCAGTCCCGGTCAATCCAGATGTTGTAGTACGCCCACCCTGAGGTGACCCCGGTCGCGGTGCGGCTGCGAACCCTCAGGTCGTGGCCGTAGGGCGACGAGGCGGTCCAACTCACCCGGGCCGTGCCGGCCGCGTCGGCCGCCACGATCAGCTCCGAGCCCCCGTCGAACGAGTAGACGAACTCGGTGGTGCCGGGAAGCTGGGCGGTGAAGACGAAATCACCGGTCTGACCGACCTTGGCGTTGCCGCCCCAGACAAAGACGTCCGAGGAGACCATCGGGCTCAGCGGATCCACCCGGAACGAGTAGAAGTCGGGGTCGGTGGTGGCCCCGGTGGCCGTACGCGCCCGCACCTGCAGTTCGTTCCAGCCGCCCCACCCGTCGTCAAAGGTGCCGGTCGGCGTCCATTCGATGCTGGCGGTGCCGTCCGGCCCCGCCGCTACGGTGCGCTCCGGCTCTCCCCGGAACGTGTAGACGTACGAGGTGATCCCCGTGCTCCCCTCGTGCGGCCGGAAGGTGAAGGTACCCGTCACCCCCGGGCCGCCGCCGGTCGCGTTCTGCGGGTAGACCGTGGACTCGACGGTCGGCGCGAGCGAGGCCACCTCGAACGACAGATCGGCGGTGGCCGACTCGACGCCGTCGGCGGTCCGGCTGAACACCTGGATCGTGTGCCAGTACGCCGACTCCGGGGTGTAGCTGACCGTCGCGCTGCCGTCCGCACCGGCCGGGACGGTCACCGGCTCGCCCCAGTCGATGGAGTAGACGTATTCGGCGACGCCGTCCATCCCCGGCTTGAACACGAAGCTGCCTTTGGTGCCGGCCGGTGCGCCGACCGTTCCGTCCAGCGGCCACTGGTCCGAGCTCACCAGGGGCTCGGTTCGGACGTAGAAGTTGTAGCGCGCCTCACCGGAGGGCAGGCCGTCCCGGGTACGGCTGCGGACGCGCAGGGTGTTCCATTCGGTGGTGGGCGTAACGGCAGCCGTGGCCTGCCCCTCCGCGTCGGCCGGCACGGTGTGCTCCGGGCCGTCGTTGAGCTGCCAGGTGTACTCGACCACGTTCGCCATACCCGGGTGGAAGGTCAGCTCGCGGGGCTGGCCGATCATGCCGTTCGGATTCGCGTCGGTTACCTGCGGGGCGGTCTGCCGGACGTAGAACTCGTACATGGTGGTGGCAGAGTGGTTGCCGGTCCGGTCGATGCTTTGCACTTCAAGGCGCTGGTAGCCGGCCCGCTTCGGGGTGTAGCTCACCGTCGCCGAACCGCCGAGGGCGTCGGCGTCGGCCGTTCCGGAGCCGTCGAAACCCCAGTACGTGTAGCTCACCACGTCATCCGAGCCGTTGGCGGAGAAGGTGAACTTCCCGGGGATGCCCGGGCCGAAGTCCGTCGGATCGTATGGCGCAGCCGGGTAGTCCGCCGAGGTCACGTATGGCGCTGCCGGCACCCGGGTGTCGACGGTGAACCGGCACTCCGGCGACCAGTCCGAGGTGTCGCCGTCCTGGTCGGTGGCGCGGACGCTGAACGCGTAGCTGCCCCCGTGCACCATCGCCCCGTCCGGCACCGAGTACCGGAACCGGGACCCCGAGGGCATCGGGTACGAGGACTCGAACTCGGTCCGTTCGGTAGGCCGGTCCACCGGCCACCAGGCGAAGGTCGCCTTCAGCTGGTCGTTGCCGCCGGTCTCGTTGACGTCCGGGTCGGTCACCTCGGCCTGGAACTCCGGCCGGGTCGTACCGATGAACAGGTCGTCCCGGCACATGAGGCCGCCGGCACTGAGCTTGCCGGGGACGTTCGGCGCCCTGTTGTGCTCCAGGGAGACGCCGAGCGTGTCCACCCGTCGACCCCAGTGGACGCCGTCCTCGTGCTAGCCGATACGGAGCATGAAGGTGATCTTGTCCTGTTTGGCCGCGACCGCCTTGCTCATCGCATCGGTGATCATCGTGGACAGGTACCGCGCCGGGCACGCCGGGCCGAGCACGCTGAGGTCGGCAATCTTCTCGACGGCCGTGGGCGCGTTCTTCCAGGTGGGTGCGCTGGTCGGGTTCTCGGTCAGCCAGAGCTGGAGCTCCCGCGGCTTGTCGCAGTTGTTGACCGACCGCTCGCCGGTGAACGCCCGGGCGCTGATGATCCGCTGCCCTTGGTAGCGGGTGAGGTCGAAGGTGAAGTACGCCCGGGACGTGTGCTTGTCGCCCGAGGCGGTCTGCCAGGTGCCGACCGGGAGGCTGCCGTCCTCGGCCGGGAAGGAGCGGGTGGGCTGGGCGTTGTCCGTCCAGGCCACCTCGATCGGCCGGACGTAGGTCTCCAGGGCCCACGCCGGCTGGCCGGTGACCGCCAGGGTGCCCGCCGTGGTTAGCAGGGCCGCGAGGCCCGTGGTGAGGAGCCGGCTTGGTATACGCCGAGTGCGTGCGGTGGACACTCTGGTGGAGCCCCCGTTGTCGTCCAAGGTGAAAGCCTCCGAAGGGTGCGAAAGGATCCACATAATCTTAAGTAGATGAGTACGTGGGCGCGCCCGACTTTCGGTCCCCGGGAGCGACCGCGTCGGCAGATCGAGGAGGAACGGGTGGGCGACGGCGCGGGTACGGGACGTTCGGGCACTCCGTACCCGCTTGCCGTCCAATCGACGTCGGTGCGCCCAACCGGGAGGGGGGGATTCCCGGTGGGCGCACCGCCCCCGTCGGATGCCGTCACCGGCAACCCGGGACGAGTCTCGGGGCTGGTGCTGTCGATCCGCTATCAGATCGCTATCGTCCGCGCGTGGCGATCCGTGGTGGTCGGGCTACGCTCCTGGAAGTCGCACAGGAAGGCGCGCGGGGAGTAGATGCGGTTCGGGATCCTGGGACCTCTGCGGGTGGGTGGTGGCGAGGCCACGGTCACGGCGGGACGGGACCGAACAGTGCTCGCCATGCTGCTGCTGCGTCCCGGACGGGTGGTGCCCGTCGAGGACCTGGTCGACGCGGTCTGGGAGGAGCGGCCACCGGCCACCGCCCGGACCCAGCTGCAGATCTGCGTGTCACGACTGCGACAGCGACTCGCCAAGCTCGGGCTGCCACCGGAGGCCATCGTCACCGACCCGGTCGGCTACAGCATCCGGGTCGCCCCGGCCGACCTGGACGCGGAGGTCTTCGCCCGCGCCGTCGAGGCCGGCCGGGCCGCGGTGGCCGCCGGCCAGCCCGCCGAGGCGCGGCGGCACTACCGGGCCGCGCTGGCCCTCTGGCGTGGCCCGGCGCTGAGCGGGATCGCCAACCGGCGGGTACGGCGCCGGGCGCAGGCCCTCGACGAGCAGCGACTCGCCGCGCTGGAGGAGTGCGTCGACGTCGAACTGCGGTTGCACCAAGCGGGCGACCTGATCGACGAGCTGACCGAGAGCGTCGAACGGAATCCGCTGCGGGAGCGGCTACGCGGCCAGCTCATGCTCGCCCTCGCCGCGGTCGGCCGGCAGGCGGACGCGCTCGCCGTCTACCGGGAGGGCCGCCGCATCTACGCCGAGGAGCTGGGCATCGAGCCCGGTACGGCGTTGCAGGAGCTGCACCAGCGGGTGCTCGCCGGTGACTTGGCGTTGGGCGGCTCGGAGAGCAGTGCCGGCATGCCGGTCCGCTCGCTGCCCCGCGCGATCAGCGACTTCACCGGGCGGCAGCAGACGGTGGCCCGGCTCGTGCGGGGGATCGAGGAGGACGGGGCCCGGATCCAGCTCATCGACGGGATGGCCGGCAGCGGCAAGACCACCCTCGCCGTGCACGTGGCGGTCGCCCTCGGCGACCGCTACCCCGACGCGCACCTCTTTATCGACCTACATGGGCACAGCGAGCGCAGCCCGCTGGCCCCGGCGGCGGCGGTGGCCACGCTGCTCCGGCAGTTCGGCGTGCCGGCCGAGCGGGTGCCGCTCGACCCGGACGACCGGCTGGCGATGTGGCGTACCGAGCTGGCCAACCGGCGCGCCTTGGTGGTGCTGGACAACGCGGCCAGCACCGCGCAGGTGGCACCACTGCTGCCCAACGGGCCGGACAACCTGGTCCTGATCACCAGTCGCCGACGCCTGGTCGGGCTCGACGACGGGCGGCCGTCGTCGTTGCCGGTGCTCGATCCGGACGAGGCGGTCGAGCTGCTCGCGCGGGTCGCCGGCCGGGAGCGGGTGGCCGCCGAGCCGCCGGCCGCCGCCGAGGTGGTCCGCCGGTGCGGGTACCTGCCGCTGGCGATCCGCCTGGCCGGTGCCCGCCTGGCGCACCGGCCCCGCTGGCGGATCGCCGACCTGGCCGAGCGGCTGGCCGCCGGGCGGGACCCGTTGGCCGAACTCGCGGCCGGCGGGCGCTCGGTGGGGCAAGCCTTCGCCCTGTCGTACGCCCAGGTCTCGCCTCCGGCGCAGCGGCTGTTCCGCCTGCTCGGGCTGCATCCGGGCGTCCGGTTCGACAACAGGGTGGCCGCCGCGCTCATCGAGCTGCCCCTGCCCGACGTGCGTGACCCGCTCGACGAACTCGTTGACGCGCATCTGGCGGAGGAGGTGGAGCCGGGCCGGTACCGGCTGCACGACCTGCTGCGGGAGTACGCCCGAGGGCTGCTGGCGGCACCGGAGCGGGCCGACGAGCGCCGGGCCGGCGTGGAGCGGCTGCTCGATCACCACCTGCACGTGGCGGCCTCGATCGCCCGGACGATCGAGGTGGGGCGCAGCGAAGACCTCTACCGTTTCCCTCCGCAGGCCCGACCTGACCTGGTCGAGGCCACCGTGGACGAGGGCCGCGGCTGGTTCGACGAGAACCAGGCGACCCTGACCGCCCTGGTCCGGCTCGCGGAGGCCGAGGGCTTCCTGCGGCACTGCTGGCAACTGACCCGGGCGTGCTGGCGGGCGTATTTCGACGGGGGTCATCTCGACGAGCTGATCGAGACGCACAACATCGCCCTGCGCGCCGCGGAGACGTTGCGCGACGACGAGGCGGTGGCGATAACCATGAACTACCTCGCGTCGGCCCACTACCGGCTGGCGCGGTCTTCCGAGGCGATCCGCCTGATGGAGGCCGTCCTCGACCGGTACCGCCGGCTCGGCCTGCGGCGGGAAATGCGGAACACCCTGGCCAACCTGGGCGGCCCGTACATCAGTGGCGACGAGTATCGCCGGGCCGTGGAGCGTATCCGACTCGGCGTGCGGATGATCCGGTATCCGGACGAGGTCACGTTGCTGGGCGGCCTCTTCAACAACCTCTCGGTCGCCCTGTTGCACCTCGGCTGGTACGGGGAGGCGCTGCGCGTGGCCCGGCACCACCTGCTGCTGGCCCGGCAGGACCGTGACCTGCGCCTGTCGGCCCACGCCCTCGGGCACCTCGGGATGATCCGGCACCGGATGGGTGATCTGGGGCCGGCCCGGCGGCTGTTGCGGCTGGCATTGCTCCTCAAGCGCAGGGACCACAACCGCTTCGGCGAGGGTGAGGTGCTCAACGAGATCGGGGTGATGGAGCGCCGGGCAGGACGGCCCGGGGAGGCAGCGCTCCGGCACCGGGAGGCGTTGCTCGCGATGATCGGGGTCGGTGACCCGAGCGGCCAGTGCGCGTCACGCAACCTGCTGGCCCGCGCCCTCCTTGAGCAGGGCGACTCGCCCAGTGCGCTCGACCTGCACCGCCGTGTGCTCCAGGACGCCACCAAGCTGGGCCTCCGCTACGAGCAGGCCCGGGCGCTGGACGGGATGGCCCGCTGCCTGTGCAGCACCGATCGGAAGGGCGCCCGGACGTACGCCAGCCGGGCGCTGATCCTGTTCCGGCAGATCGAGTCCCCGGACCAGAAGGACGCTGCGGAGCTGCTGGCCGCGCTGGGCTGAGCGATCATCTGCGCGCCGGCGTCCAGCGCGGCAGGATGGTACGCGTGACCACTCCAGAAGCGACCGGCTACCGGATCGAACGCGACTCGATGGGCGAGGTGGAGGTGCCCGCCGAGGCCCTGTGGCGGGCGCAGACGCAGCGCGCCGTGCAGAACTTCCCGATCTCGGGGCGCAGCATCGAACCGGCCCAGATCAAGGCCCTGGCGCAGATCAAGGGAGCCGCCGCCCAGGTCAACGGCGAGTTGGGGGTGATCGGGGCGGACGTGGCGGAGGCGATCGCCACCGCTGCCGCGCACGTCGTCGACGGCGGGTACGACGACCAGTTCCCGGTCGACGTCTTCCAGACCGGATCCGGCACCTCGTCCAACATGAACGCCAACGAGGTGATCGCCACCCTGGCCAGCCGCGAGCTGGGCCGCGACGTACACCCCAACGACGACGTCAACGCCTCGCAGTCCAGCAACGACGTCTTCCCGACGTCGATCCACCTGGCCGCGACCCAGTTCGTGGTGGAGGATCTGATCCCCTCGCTGAAGCACCTGGCCGGGGCACTGGAGGAGAAGGCGGCCGAGTTCGAGACGGTGGTCAAGGCCGGGCGTACCCACCTGATGGACGCCACGCCGATCACCCTGGGCCAGGAGTTCGGCGGGTACGCCGCCCAGGTCCGTTACGGCGTCGAGCGGCTGGAGGCGGTGCTGTCCCGGCTGGCCGAGTTGCCGCTCGGCGGCACGGCCGTGGGTACCGGCATCAACACGCCGTTCGGCTTCGCGGCGAATGTGATCGAGAAGCTGCGTGCCTCCACCGGGCTGCCGCTGGCGGAGGCCCGCAACCACTTCGAGGCGCAGGGTGCCCGGGACGCGCTGGTGGAGACCTCCGGCCAGCTCCGCACCATCGCGGTCGGCCTGTACAAGATGGCCAACGACATCCGCTGGATGGGCTCCGGCCCGCGCGCCGGCCTGCGGGAGCTGCGCATCCCCGATCTTCAGCCCGGTTCGTCCATCATGCCCGGCAAGGTGAACCCGGTGGTCGCCGAGGCGATGCGGCAGGTCTGCGCGCAGGTGATCGGCAACGACGCCACGGTGGCGTTCGCCGGGTCGCAGGGCGACTTCGAGCTGAACGTCATGCTCCCGGTGATGGGCCGTAACCTCCTGGAGTCGATCAAGCTGCTGGCCGCGTCGAGCCGGCTTTTCGCCGACCGCCTGGTGGCCGGCCTGGTCGCGGACGCCGAGGTCTGCCTGGCGTACGCCGAAGGCTCGCCGTCGATCGTCACCCCGCTCAACCGCCACCTCGGGTACGACGAGGCCGCCTCGATCGCCAAGGAGGCGCTGGCCAAGCAGGTCTCCATCCGCGAGGTGGTGATCTCTCGGGGGCATGTCGCCTCGGGCAAGCTCAGCGAGGTCCAGCTCGACGAGGCCCTCGACCTGCTCCGGATGACCCACCCCTGACCGCCTGCCCCCCCGACCGCCTGATCCACCCCGCCGCGACCGGCTTGATCCACTCCGTATGCCGCATTTTGTGGTCTCCAGCGGCGTAGAGGCCGCGATGTGCCGCACACCGAGTGGATCAGCGGCCGGGTGGCCGCCGGTCGCGCGGTTGCGCACGGCCAGGGCGCGAGAGGCACGGGGCGCTGGTTCGAGGACGACCGGGGCATGGGTTCCCTCCTATGGAGCTGACTCGTTTGTGACATCACCCCGGCTGGTGGGACCGCCCGGCCGGGGGAGCGGGCGGTCCCACGCGACGCCGCGCTCGGGGGATGAGCGGCGGCGTCGTGCTTCACAGTCTGCTGATGACACCACTACGGTCGGAAGGGTTTACGCGCGCTGTCCGAGGCCCTGTGTGGTGGGCCGGGTAGCCGGTGGCGCGGCGCTGGAGTCGATCACCCTGGTCATGGAGGGCGGCTGGAGATGGCGGGTGGGCAGATGACCGCGGCGGTGTTCCTGGTGGCGGAGTTGCGCCGGGCGCGGGTTCGCCGGGGCTGGAGTCAGGACGAGCTGGCCAAGGCCGTCAACTACTCACCGTCGATGGTCAGCGCGGTGGAACTCGGCCAGCAGCCACCCACCCCGAAATACCTGGAACAGTTCGACAAGGCCCTCGACACCGGCGGCCTCTTCGGCCGGATGCTCACCGACCTGGTCAGCCTCGACCGAGCCCAGCCCTGGCTCCGCGGCAGAGGCGCGATCATCGCCCAGGCGAAGATGCTGCGCTGGTTCGAGCCGCTCTACGTGCCCGGCCTGCTCCAGACCGAGTCTTACGCCCGTGCCGTCTTCGAGGCGGGTGGACTGCTCGAACCGGAGGATGTTGAGCCCGGCTGCAACGGGTCTGGGAGGCTACCCTTGGCGAGGCATTGCCCCCGCAGGAGTCCATCGAGTTGGTGAGGGAAGTGGCGGAGTCATGGATTTGACCGGCGCCACTTGGCGGAAGAGCAGTCGTAGCGCTCAGACCAACGACTGCGTCGAGGTGGCGACGAACCTGCCCGGGGTGGTCGGGGTGCGGGACAGCAAGGACCCGGCCGGTCCGGTGCTCACCTTCGACCCGTACGCGTGGCGGGCCTTCGTCGTCGCGCCGCCGCGCTGATGCGACCACCTCTCCCGGCGCGGGCCGTTGGACCGGCCCGGACGCGTCAGGAGTGGGACGCCGCCTTGCGGGCCCGGTAGGCGCTCACCGCGGCGCGGTTGCCGCAGCCGGCGTCGCAGAACCGGCGGCACCGGTTCTTCGACAGGTCGACCAGGACGTTGTCGCAGTCCGGATGGTCGCAGATGCGCAGGCGGCTCAGCTCGTCCATGCGGACCAGGTCGGCCAGCGCCATGGCCGCCTCGACGGCCATCCGGGTCGCCAGCGGCGCGTCGCGGGGTACGGCGTGCAGGTGGTACGGCTCGTCGTCGTGCTGGATGAGCTGCGGCAGCGCGTGTGACTCGCGGAGCAGCCCGTTGACGATTGCCACCACCTCGTGGGTGTCGGCGTACCAGATCCGGCGGAGGCGGGGGCGCAGGGCGTGGACCTGGCGCAGCTCGGCGTCGGTGTGCTCGTGCCGGCCGGTCCAGCCGTGCACGGCGACGAACTCGTCGAGGGCGGCCACGTCGGGCAGCCCCTCCTCCCGGTCTAGGCCGGCGGTGTTGACCAGCCCTGCGGCGGCGACCAGGCCACACTCGGTGTCATGAGCGAAGAGCAACTTGACTCCTGTCAGGATGCCAGCCTAGCGTCATCAGCATAACCAGTTTTCACTCATGACCGGTCGTGCGGATCAAGGAGCTGTCGATGCGTGAACGGTCCGGCGTTGGCCTCGGCCTGGCCTTGCTCTCCGCGCTCACCTTCGCCACCTCGGGCACGTTCGCCCGCCCGCTGGTCACCGGCGACTGGTCCGCCGAGGCCGTCGTGTTGGCCCGGGTCGGCATCGCGGCGCTGGTGTTGGCCGTACCGGCCGTGCTGGCGCTGCGCGGTCGGTGGCCGGTGCTGCGCCGCAACGCCGGCGCGATCGTCGTGTTCGGCCTGCTCGGCGTGACGGTGGCCCAGGCGTGCTTCTTCAACGCGGTCCGCTACCTGCCGGTCGGTGTCGCACTCCTGCTGGAATACCTGGGCATCGTGCTAGTGGTCGGCTGGATGTGGCTGGTCCACGGCCAGCGGCCCCGGCTGCTGACCGTGGCCGGGTCGGTGGCCGCGCTGGGCGGGCTGGTGTTCGTGCTTGACCTGACCGGCGCCGGGCGGCTCGACCCGGTAGGTGTGCTCTGGGGGCTCGGCGCCGGCGTCGGGCTGGCCGGGTACTTCGTCATCGCCGGCCGGGTCGACCCCGCGCTGCCGTCCGTGGTGCTGGCCAGCGGCGGCATGGCCTTCGGCGCGCTGGCACTGGCCCTGCTCGGCGTGGTCAAGGTGCTGCCGTTGCGGGCGAGCACCGCCGACGTCGCCTTCGCCGGGCACTGGATGAGCTGGCTGGTGCCGGTCGCCGGCCTGTCGCTGATCGCCGCGGTGGTCTCGTACCTGACCGGCGTCGCGGGGACCCGGTTGCTCGGCGCGCGGCTGTCGTCCTTCGTCGGGCTCACCGAGGTGATGTTCGCGGTGCTGATCGCCTGGCTGGTGCTGGGTGAGCTGCCGAGCGGCGTCCAACTGCTCGGCGGGGCTTTGATCGTGGTCGGAGTCGCCCTGGTCCGCCTCGACGAGCTGCGTGCCGCGCCGGAGGCGAGCCCGCCGGCCCCGGCCGAGCCGGCCCTGGCCGCCGAGCGATGAGCGGACCGCGTACGGCCGTCGTCTTCGACGTCGACGAGACCCTGGTCGACCTGCGCCCGGCGGTCACCGGCGCGCTGGCGGCCGTACTCGAGGAGATGCGGCGGTGGACCCCAGCGGCGGCCGGGGTCTCGCTTGCGGACCTGGAGTCGGACTGGGGTGCGATGTTCGGCGCGCTGAGTGCGGCGCCGGTGCAGGAGATCCGGCGAGCGGCGCTGGCCCGGTCGCTGGCCCGAGCCGGGCTCGACGACCACCTGGACGAGTTCGCCGCGCTTTTCTTCGCCCGCCGGTTCGCCCTGACCCGTCCGTTCCCGGACGCGGTGCCCGCGCTGGCCGCGCTGCGCCCGCGCCACCTGCTGGGCCTGGCCACCAACGGCAACAGCCGCGCCGAACGTTGCGGGCTCGCCCGGAAGTTCTCCTTTGAGCTGTACGCGCACGAGAACGGCCTGCCGAAGAAGCCGGAGCCGGAGTTCTACGCCGCCGTGGTGGCGGCGGCCGGACTGCCGCCCGAGCGGATCGTGTACGTCGGGGACTCGCCGGAGCACGATGTTCTGGCGGCGCAACGGGCCGGCCTGCGCGCGGTCTGGCTGAACCGGGCCGGGCTCCCCCGCCCGTCCGGGCTGGCCCCGGACGCCGAGGTGTCCACCCTGGCCGAGCTGCCCGAACTCCTCGCCCGCCGCTGACTCGTCGACCCCTGGCCCTCGACCCCTGGCCCTCGACCCCTGGCCTTCGGCCGGGCCCCGGCCTTGATCGGCGCGGTGTGCGGTGGGATGGGGTCTCTTGAGCGACCGTGAGCCCAATGTGCGGCACGTCGAGTCGATCAACTGGCCGTCAGGGCCGCCAGCCCCGGGAGGCCAGGGCCGCCCGGATTTCGCGGACGACTGCGGGGAACTCGTGATGGAATCGCCGGCTTGCCACGTGCAACACGAGCCAACCGGCCGTGACGAGCTGGTTCAGCCGTCGTCGGTCCCGGTGGAGTTGGTCCGGGTCCGCGTGCCAGTGGCCGTCATACTCGACGGCGACCTGGAACTCGGGCCAGGCCAGGTCCGGATGCAGCACCAGACCGGACAGCAACAGAACCGGGTGCTGCGCCAGCGGCCTGGGTAGCCCAGCAAGCACCAGGCGAACCCGCAAGGCCGACTCGGCCGGAGATTCCGCTCGCGGGTCAGCCAGACCGAATACCCAGCGTGCCCGCCGCCCGCCCGGGCGCTCGGCATTGCGGTCGCCGATCTCGGCGAGAGCCGCCGGGGTGGTGAGGCCCCGGCCGAGCAACGCGTCAACGATCCCGACCGCGCGGATCGGATCCAACCAGACGGCGGTCTCCCAGGCGGCGTCCGCCGGGCCGGTCCGCAGCGGTGTGTCGGCCGCGAATATCAGGGCCGCGTCGGCCACCCGAAGCGGTCGCGAGGGCTCGCGCGGCCCTTGATCGGGTTGGAGAGGCTCGGGCGGCGGCACCGTGAGCAGCGTCGAGTGAACCCGGAGCCGGTGCTGACTTCGCAGCCCGGCCGGGCGGCGTGCGAGAACATGGACGTCGTCGGTGAAATCGGCGGCGTGCTCGATGCCGTGCAAGTACGCGGACGAAGGCCCGGCGATCAGCGCGTCCGGCGGCAGCTGAAGGGTGGCTGCTCGGCAGGCCAGGGCGTGGTCCCGGTCGAGGCGGGCGTCGGCGTAGACGTCGTGGCGCACCCGAACCCACGCCGAGCTGCGGAGCTGATGCCGGGTGAGCAGGCCGCGCCGAACCACGTCGGAGCCACGGAACACCCGCCATGCCAGGAGGTCTGGCCGGTGTGGTTGAGGAGGCATGCCGACCAGCCTGCTGGCCCGAGGCCGTCCGTAGGTACCCCTGTGGACAACCGCCGCCAGGTCACTTCCGTTGGCCTGTGGACAACCAACACCACGGCCGTCGGCTGTGCTATTCGAGATCAACTCAATGCGCGGCGGCGCTACGCGAGATCAACTCGATGTGCGGCAGATGGTGGTCTCCACGGCGACTGAGACCACAGGTTGCCGCGCACGGAGTCGATCAAGCCTCAGGCAGTCGGCCAAGCCTCAGTCAGTCGGTCAAGGCTCAGGCAAGGGCCGTGGCGATCGCGGTCGCGGCGGCGGCCACCTGGGCGCCGACCACGTCCACGTCGAGCGGGGTCAGCGACACCACCCCGACGCTCGCCTCCAGGCCGGGGACCCCGAGCACCGGCGCCGCCACCCCGTACGCCCCGGACTGCAGCTCCCCGCTGGTGCTGACCGGGCCGGCGGCGCCCGCCCGGCCGGCGAGGATGGCCCGTCCCGCCGCCCCCCGCTCCAGCGGGTGTCGGGACCCGGTCCGGTACGCCACGTGGAACGACGTCCAGCTCGGCTCCACCACCGCGAGGGCGACCCCCTCGCCGCCCTCGACCACGGTCAGGTGAGCCGTCGCGCCGGCCTGCTCGGCCAGCCGGCGCAGCGCGGGCAACGCCCCCTCGGCGAGCAGCGGCTGGGCGCGCCGGGCCAGGTGCAGCACGCCGACGCCCAGCCGCAGCCGACCCTCGCCGTCGCGGCGCAGCATGCCGTGGTCGGTTAGCGCGCCGACCAGCCGGTAGACCGCCGCCCGGCCGACGCCCAGCCGGTTCGCCGCCTCGGTGACGGTCAGCCCGCCGGGCGCGTCCGCGACCAGGTGCAGCAGGCGCAGGCCTCGGTCCAGGGTCTGCGCCGTCTCTCCCGCGCGTGCCGCCGTGTCCACAGCACGCAGCGTACGACCCGGCTCCCGGGAACCTCGAAATGCGCGGACGGCTACCCTTGTACGGTGACGCTCCGCCTGTACGACACTGCCACCCGAACGGTCCGAAACTTCGTCCCGAGAGAAGCCGGCAAGGTGAGCGTCTACCTGTGTGGTCTCACCCTCCAGGCCCCGCCGCACATCGGTCACCTTCGCTCCGGCGTCAACTACGACGTGCTGCGCCGCTGGTTGATGGCCTCGGGTTTCGAGGTCACCTTCATCCGCAACGTGACCGACATCGACGACAAGATCCTGGTCAAGGCGGTTGAGCAGGATCGGCCGTTCTGGTCGATCGCGTACGCCAACGAGCAGATCCTGGCCGAGTCGTACCGGGCGTTGAACGTGCTGCCGCCGACGTACGAGCCGCGGGCCACCGGGCACATCCCGGAGATGCACGAGCTGATCGCCCGGCTGATCGAGACCGGGCACGCCTACCCGGCCACCGACGGCTCCGGCGACGTCTACTTCGACGTGGCCTCGTGGCCCGCGTACGGGTCGCTTTCCGGCCAGTCCCCGGAGGACATGCAGTCCGCCGGGGAGGCCCCGGAGCGGGGCAAACGTGACCCGCGGGACTTCGCGCTCTGGAAGGGCGTCAAGCCGGAAGAGCCGGCGGACGCGTACTGGCCGTCGCCGTGGGGCCGGGGCCGGCCCGGCTGGCACATCGAGTGCTCGGCGATGTGCTGGCGCTACCTCGGCCCGGAGTTCGACATCCACGGCGGCGGGCTCGACCTGATCTTCCCGCACCACGAGAACGAGCTTGCCCAGTCCCAGGCCGCCGACCTGCCGTTCGCCCGCTACTGGGTGCATCACGGCCTGCTCAGCATCGCCGGAACCAAGATGGGCAAGTCGCTGGGCAACACCCTCGACCTCGACTACGTGGCGTCCCTCGGGGTGCGCCCGGTGGAGCTGCGCTACTACTACGCCGCGGCGCACTACCGGTCCCGCATCGACTACTCCGAGGAATCGCTGCGCGACGCCGCCGTCGCGTACCGGCGGATCGAGGGCTTCGTGCAGCGGGCGGCCGAGCGGGTCGGCGGCGGGCAGCCCGGCGAGCTGCCGGTCGGCTTCGTCGCCGCGATGGACGACGACCTCAACACCTCGGCCGCGCTGGCCGTGCTGCACGAGGTGGTCCGGGACGGCAACACCGCGCTGACCGCCGGCGACGATGTGACCGTCCGCACGACGCTGGCCGCCGCGCGGGCGATGCTGGATATCCTCGGCGTCGACCCCCTGGACCCGGTCTGGACGGGTGGCGGCCCCGCGAGCGACCTGCGTGGTGTGGTGGACTCCCTGATCGCGCTCGCCCTGGAGCAGCGTGCCCAGGCCCGCAGCCGCAAGGACTGGGCCGCCGCCGACGCCGTACGCGACCAGCTCAAGCGGGCTGGCGTAGCGGTCGAGGACACTTCCCAGGGCCCCCGTTGGACTATTGGAGAGCAGGACTGATGGCCGGCAACTCGCAGCGCCGTGGCCGGCGACTGACGCCGAAGGCGGGTGCCCCGAAGGGCTCCGGCGGCAAGAACCGGGATGCCCTCGCGGGCCGGGGACGCACCCTGCCCGCCGACGAGCGGCCCTGGCACAAGGCCTACTCGGGCACCGAGAAGCTCCCCCAGCGCACCGCCTGGAAGCAGGAGAAGGAGCGCCGCGCGGCGGCTGAGGAGGGGCGCGCCCCCAAGATCGGCCAGCCGGGCACCAAGGACACCACCTGGGGCAAGGGCAGCCGGGCCGACGTCCCGCTCAAGGGCGGCAAGGGCAAGTCCCCCGGCCGCGGCGGCCCCCGGGTCGCCCCGGGCCGCAAGGCCAACCCGGCCAAGGACAGCCCGGAACTGCTGGTCGGGCGGAATCCGGTGCTGGAGTCGCTGCGCGCCCAGGTGCCGGCGACCGCCCTCTACACCGCCCAGGGCATCGACATCGACGACCGGATCAAGGAGATCGTCCGGACCGCCGCCGACCGGGGCATCGCGATCCTGGAGGTCAGCCGGGCCGAGCTGGACCGGATGACCGGCGGCGTGCTGCACCAGGGCGTCGGCCTCCAGGTGCCGCCGTTCGCGTACGAGCCGTTCGAGGACATGCTTGCGGCGTCGCTGGAGCAGGGTGCCCCGCTGCTGGTCGCGCTGGACGGGGTCACCGACCCGCGCAACCTCGGCGCGGTGATCCGGTCCGCCGCCGCGTTCGGCGCGCAGGGCGTCTTCGTACCCGAGCGGCGGGCCGCCGGGATCACCGCGACCGCCTGGCGGACCAGCGCCGGCGCGGCCGCGCGGGTGCCCGTCGCGCAGGTCACCAACCTGACCCGGTCGCTGAAGGCGTGCAAGGACGCCGGGTTCGTCGTGGTCGGCCTGGACGCCGACGGCGAGACCGAGCTGTACGACCTGGAGGCCGCGGTCGGCCCGCTGGTCGTGGTGGTCGGCTCGGAGGGGCGCGGGTTGTCCCGGCTGGTCGGCGAGACCTGCGACCTGACCGTGAGCATCCCGATGGTCTCCGCCGTCGAGTCGCTCAACGCCAGCGTCGCCGCCGCGGTCACCCTCGCCGAGGTTGCCCGTCGGCGCGCCGTCGAGGCGTAACCCAGGGATTCGCAGACGCGAAATGGGGCGGTCCGTCGTGACGGGCCGCCCCATTTTCGCGTACGTCAGATCCGGTTGCCGGTGGTGGCGTGGAAGACGTGGCTGCGGCCCGTGCGCGGCTTGACGAACACGGTGTCGCCCATGTTCGGCATGGAGCGGCGGTCGGTCCGCACGACGAAGCGCTCGGAGTTGCCACCGAGCGCGGCGTGGCCGTAGATGTTGGCGTCGGAGCCCAGGTCCTCGACCAGCTCGACCACGACCGGCATACCGCCCTCGGTCGGGCTGACCAGGTCGCAGTCCTCCGGACGGAAGCCGACGGTGACCTTGCCGTCGCCGCCCTCGGCCTTGGCCGCCGCGACCTGCTCGCGGGTCAGCGGCACGTGCATCTCGGCGAACTCGGCGCCCTTCTCGTTCAGCGTCACCGTCTTGATGTTCATGGCCGGGGAGCCCATGAAGCCGGCGACGAAGACGTTGGCCGGGGTGTCGTAGAGCGCACGCGGGGTGTCCACCTGCTGGAGGACGCCGTCGAGCATGACCGCGACCCGGTGACCCATGGTCATGGCCTCGACCTGGTCGTGGGTCACGTACACGGTGGTGACGCCCAGCTTGGCCTGCAGGGACGCGATCTGCGTACGGGTCTGCACCCGGAGCTTGGCGTCGAGGTTGGACAGCGGCTCGTCCATGAGGAAGACCTGCGGCTCGCGGACGATCGCGCGGCCCATGGCGACCCGCTGGCGCTGGCCACCGGAGAGCGCCTTCGGCTTGCGGTTGAGGAAGTCCTCGAGCTGGAGCAGCGCCGCCGCCTCCTTGACCCGCCGGTCGATCTCCGACTTCGAGGTCTTGCGCAGCTTGAGCGCGAACGCCATGTTCTCGTACACCGTCATGTGCGGGTAGAGGGCGTAGTTCTGGAAGACCATCGCGATGTCGCGGGCCTTCGGCGGCAGGTGGGTGACGTCCCGCTCGTCGATGTAGATGGCACCGTCGTCGACGTCCTCCAGACCGGCGAGCATCCGCAGGCTGGTGGACTTGCCGCAACCCGACGGGCCGACCAGGACGAGGAACTCCCCGTCACCGATCTCAAGGTCGAGCTTGTTGACGGCGGGGCGCTCGGTGCCCGGGTAGATCCGGGACGCCTTCGAGTAGGTGACCGTAGCCATGGTGGAGCGCTTCCTTTCACCGGCAGGAACGTGCCGGACGATCCGAGTGGAAGGAGCGACCGGCACCCACGGTGCCGGCCAACGGGCGTCGTCCGGGCAGCCGCCGAGGCCGACCGGAGTGCCGTCCGTGTCACTGCACGGTAAACGGCTTTTCCGAACCTGCCAAGACTGCGGAACATCCGGTGGGCCGGATCGCATGCCGCATAACGGTCACACGGGCACGCCGAGGCAGCAATCCACACGGCTTGCCCCCGTTATGGCGGCGATCCGTCGGCGCCGAGATCGAGAAATTGACGTTTTCCATGCTCGGGAGCCCTGCCGAGCGGGATTTCCGGACCTCAGTCGCTATGCTGACCATGGCACCACACGCCCCTGTAGCTCAGCTGGCCAGAGCACTCGCCTTGTAAGCGAGATGTCGCCGGTTCGATCCCGGCCGGGGGCTCCAATTCCACCAGGCATTTCGCGGCGGCCGCCGCCGCGAGACGACCGGATGACAGCAACGCTGACAGCAACGCGGTTCATGACGGCCGCCCGTCGAGCTTGCCGAGCGCGGCAGCAATGGCAAAGGTGTCCCAACCCCAGCGGTAGCACCAAACGCGAGCAGCTTCAGCACAGGCCACTCCCATGATCAGACGTGCCGTGGGCGGTGCGGCCTCGTCGTACTCTGACTCTGGCTGATCGAGGGTGGGGAGCCGATGACAGCTCCAGATGATCGCCGCCATGGGCATGATCGCCGCGCTCATCGCGGCTCAGATGTTGGTGTTCGGCGCGGTACGCCTTGTCAAGCCTCGTTCCTACGAGCCCTTCACCTGGTACCCGTACGGCGGGCGGGTCCTCTTCGCGATCTTCTGCGTCGGCTTGGGGGTGGGGGCCCTGGCAAATTGGATGGGCATCCCGTTGAGGTTCGTGCCTCCCGCCGTAGCCGTGGTGTGCGCGGCGGTGGTGATGCACCCCCGCATGCGGCACAGGCCCGCAGCGCCGGTGTCCCGCCTCATGCGCTGAGCAGCGCCGGGCGAGGTGCCCGCGCCGGGCCTCGCGTTCGGCGCGCTTGCGCTCGCCCATGCGACCGGCACGCGACGGGCCGACGGGCCGCCGGGCCGAGGCGGTCGTGGCCGCCGGGACGACCACGACCGCTGCCCACTGGGGCCGCCGGCCGTCAGCCCCAGTGCTGCGGGGCGGGCTGGCGGGTGGCGGCGTTGATCCGGTTGAAGAAGTTGGTGGTGGCGATCCACAGCACCAGAGCGGCCAGCTCCTTCTCCCCGAAGTGCCGGGCGGCCTCCGCCCACACGGAGTCCGGCACCGCGTCGCTGCTGTCGGCGAGCCGGGTCGCGGCCTCGGCCAGCGCGAGCGCGGCCCGCTCCGCGTCGGTGAAGTACGGCGTCTCCCGCCAGGCGGCCAGCGCGAAGAGCCGCTCCTCCGTCTCGCCGGCCTTCCGGGCGGCGCGGGCCCCGGAGTCGACGCAGGCGCTGCATCCGTTGATCTGGCTGGCCCGCAGGTGGACCAGCTCCAGCGTGCTGCCGGGTACGCCCGCCGAGTGCGCGGCCTTGTAGAGCAGGTTGATGGCCTGCATCGCGTCGGGAAGCAGCGCCGCCGGGTTCGAGATCCGTGCCTCAAGAGCCATTTTCATCCATCCTGTCTTGTTAGGCTGGCCAGCGTTCGTCACGCCGTCGTCGTCGTCCGTCACCCGGATGTCGAGGTTCGGACGAGCGGCGTGACAGATGTGGCGGCAGTCACTCGGGGGCGTGGAGGATGGCGAGGCCGTGAGCGGCACCAACCTGTTGGGCCGGCGCTTCGAGGAACAGCGCCCTCGACTGCTCGCGGTGGCGCACCGGATGCTCGGCTCCTCGGTCGAGGCCGAGGACGCCGTGCAGGACACCTGGCTGCGGCTCACCCGCGCCGACACCGACGCCATCGACAACCTGCCGGGCTGGCTGACCACCACCGTCGGCCGGGTCTGCCTGGACCGGCTGCGATCCGGCAACGCCCGCCACGAACAGCCGGCGGAGGTGACGGGAGACGAGACGCCCGGCGGGCGCGACCCGGAGCAGGAGGCGCTGCTCGCCGAGTCGGTCGGCCAGGCGCTCGAGGTGGTGCTCACCACCCTCGGCCCGACCGAACGGCTGGTGTTCGTGCTGCACGACATGTTCGCCGTCTCCTTCGAGGAGATCGCGCCGGTGGTGGACCGCAGCGCCGCCGCCGTACGGCAGATCGCCAGCCGCGCCCGGCGCCGGGTGCAGAGCCGGTCCGCCGACCCGGAGGTCGATCCCGCCCGGCAGCGCCGGATGGTCGAGGCGTTCCTCGCCGCCTCGCGGGAGGGCCGCTTCGACGACCTGGTCAGCCTGCTCGACCCGTACGTGGTGCTGCGCGGCGATGCCACCGCCGTCCGAATGGGCGGGGCCGCCGAGCTGCGCGGCTCGTCCGGCGTGGCCGACTTCTTCAACGGGCGGGCCCAGGGCGCGGTGCCCGCGTTCGTCGACGGGATGCCGGGCGCCGTCGTGGTCCTGGGCGGCCGGGCCAGCCTCGCGCTCAGCTTCACCGTCACCGACCGGATCATCGGGATCGAGGCGCTGGCCGATCCCGACCAGCTCCGCGAGCTCGACCTAGTCGTGAACGGGGGAACGGTTCGGTGAGCCGGGCGGTCGAGGAGTCCAACCGGGCGATGCTGCGCGCCCGGGACGCGATGGATCGGGCGTACGCACAGCCGCTGGACGTGCCGGCGCTGGCCCGGATCGCGCACGTCTCCGAGGCGCACTTCATCCGCACCTTCCGCGCCACCTTCGGCGAGACCCCGCACCGCTACCTCCAACGCCGCCGGGTGGAACGGGCGATGTACCTGCTGGTGCGCACCGATCAGCCGGTCACCGAGATCTGCTACGCGGTGGGCTTCGGCAGCCTGGGGACGTTCAGCCGCACGTTCCGGGACATCGTCGGCGAGTCGCCGTCGGTGTACCGGCAGCGGAAGGCGGTCGCGGCGGGCGTACCGAGCTGCTTCATCAAGGCGTGGATGCGGCCGAGCGCCGCCAGACCGCTCAACCGGTCAGTTTTGGATAAGCAGCGGGTCGGTGCCCTGCCCTAGCGTCTTCGGCATGACGATGAACGCGATTTCCCGCTCCCAGATCTATGTCCTCGACCAGGACGAGGCCCTCGACTTCTACGTCGGCAAGCTCGGCATGGTGGTCAACACCGACGCGGACCTCGGCTTCATGCGCTGGCTCACGGTCAACCTGCCGGGTGACCCGGAGCGCGAGATCCTGCTGGAGAAGCCCGGCCCGCCGGCCCTCGACCCGGCCACCGCCGAGCAGGTCCGCGAGCTGCTCACCAAGGGGGCGCTCGGTGGCCACCTCTTCATGACCACCGACGACGCCTACAAGACGTACGAGGACCTGGTGGCGAAGGGCGTGGACGTCTACGACGAGCCGACCAAGCAGTCGTACGGCATCGACTTCGGCATCCGTGACCCGTTCGGCAACAAGATCCGCATCGGCCAGATGTTCCCCCGGGCCTGAGGAGGCGGACCGGCCGACCCGCCCGGCGGTCGGCTGAGGACGGACCCCACGGTCGGGAGGCGCGGCCTGCACCCGGCGTACGCGGACTTCCTGGCCGACTTCACCGAGCGGGAGCGGGCCGACGGACCGCGCCGGACGGCGGAGGCCGTGGCCCGCTTCGCGACCGCGCCCGCCGAGGGTGACGTCCGGGAACTGGTGATCACCCACAACTTCCTGATCGGCTGGCTCGTCCGGCACGCGCTGGACGCCCGGAGCGCCGCTGGCTCGGGTTGAACCACCACAACTGCGGGCTGACCGTCATCCGCTACGGCTCGGCCCGCCCGCCGTGCCTGATCGCCCACAACGACGTCGCCCACCTGCCGCCCGAGCTGCGGGCCACCGGTCTTCCGCCGGACTACCGGATCTGACGCCGCCGAGCTCGGCGACGGGCCGGTCCTCGATCCGGCCGCGCCCCCGCCCGGCGGGGCGTCAGTCGGTGGCCTGGGTGAGCAGCTCGACCACCGCGGCGGTGGCGGGCGGCGCGTCCTTCGGCGAGCAGTCCACGTAGCCGGTGGTGACCGCACCCACGGTGAGCTGGTAGGTGAAGGCGTCCGAGCACTCCGTCGCGGTGGCGGTGCCCTCGGCGAGCAGGCGCCGGTCGGCGGTGAGCCGCCGGAGCCGGTCCAGGTCGGCGGGGTCGAGTTGACCGGTACGGGTGGCGCCGGCCCGGTCGACCTTGGTCCAGCGACCGTCGGGCGTCACGGTCACGGTGTCCTTCACCCCGGCGATGCCGCCGGACTTCGTCAGCACCACGTCCACGCCCGGCTTCCCAGCCGGTTCGGTGCCGGCTGCGGGTGCCGTGGTCGGCGGGCTGATCGGTGCCGTGGTGGGTGCGGTGGGCGGTGCGCTGGTCGGGGTGGTGCCGGTTTCGCCACTCTGGGCGCACGCGGCGATGGGGACGAGGAGCGCGACGAGGGCGGCTGCCGCGGCCGGGGTGGTTCTCATGGCGATCGGACGCACGGCAGAACCACCCGGTTCCACTACCTGCGCCGCCTCATCCGAACGGCCAGTGTCTCGGGCGAGATTCGTCCGACCCCCTTCCCCTTTCCTCGATGTATCGCTATATCTACACCCGTGACTACGCCCGTCACATCTTTCCCCCTCAGGAGGGCACGTGAAAAGACCCCTCGCCGTCGTCAGCGCAGCGCTACTCACCAGCGGCGTGCTGACCTGCGTCACCACCTCGGCGCAAGCGGCACCGCCCAGCGCTCCTGCCTCGGAGTCCGCGGCAGCTGGTGCGGACAGCCTGCTCCGCGCCAACCCCGGTGCCGTCCAGGGCGCCAGCGGGGACGCGTACCAGGTCGTCCGTACCAAGGTGGACGCCTCCGGAGCCGCCCACACCCGGTACAGCCGGACCTACCACGGCCTGCGTGTCTACGGCGGTGACTTCATCATCCACACCGCTCCGGACGGCACCACGACCGGCACCTCGATCGGCCTGACCGCGCCGCTCACCCTGGGCACCACCGCCAAGGTCAGCTCGGCCGCCGCCGCGGCCAGCGCGCGGAAGGTGTTCTCCGGCACGATCACCTCGGTGGGCACGCCCGAGCTCTTCGTCGACGCCAGCTCGGGCAAGGGCCGTCTGGCCTGGGAGACCGTCGCCGCCGGCTGGCAGCCCGACAAGCAGACCCCGTCCAAGCTGCACGTGATCACCGATGCCACCACCGGCAAGGTGATCGGCTCGTACGACGAGATCGAGGGGATTGCCGGCACCGGCAACAGCGTCTACGCCGGCACGGTCAGCATCGACACGACGCTCTCCGGCAGCACCTACCAGATGGTGGACCCGTCGCACGGCAACGGCCGGACCTGCGACATGAACAACACCACCACCGGCACCTGCACCACGTTCACCAACTCGACCAACACCTGGGGCAACGGCGCCACCTCCAACCGGCAGTCGGCCGCGGTCGATGCCCACTACGGCGCGGCGACGACGTTCGACTACTACAAGAACGTGCACGGCCGCAGCGGCATCTTCGCCAACGGCACCGGCGTGCCGAGCCGGGTGCACTACGGCAACGCCTACGTCAACGCGTTCTGGGACGGCTCCCAGATGACCTACGGCGACGGGTCGAGCAACGCTCGCCCGCTGGTGTCGCTCGACGTGGCCGGCCACGAGATGAGCCACGGCGTCACCGAGAGGACCGCCAACCTGACCTACTCCGGTGAGTCCGGCGGCCTCAACGAGGCCACCAGCGACATCTTCGGCACGATGGTCGAGTTCTACGCCAACAACCCGGCCGACCCGGGTGATTACCAGATCGGCGAGAAGATCAACATCAACGGCAACGGCACGCCGCTGCGCTACATGTACAACCCGTCGTTGGACGGTTCGTCGCACTCCTGCTGGTCCACCACGACCAAGAACGTCGACGTGCACTACTCGTCCGGCCCGGGCAACCACTTCTTCTTCGACCTGGCCGAGGGCACCGGCGCCACGCCGTACGGCACCTCGCCGGTCTGCGGCTCCGCCCCGGCGGTGACCGGCATCGGCCGGGCCAAGGCGGAGAAGATCTGGTTCCGCGCGCTCACCGTGTACTTCACCTCGAACACCTCGTACGTCAACGCCACCAACCCGGCGAACACCGCCCGGGCGTACACCCTCAAGGCGGCGACCGACCTGTACGGCAACTGCTCCACGGAGTACAAGACCGTCCAGGCGGCGTGGACCGCGGTCAACGTGGCCGGCAACGATGCACCCTGCGGGTCGACCGGCAACGACTTCTCCGTCTCGCTCTCGCCGACCTCCGGCTCGGTGACCGCGGGTGGTGCCGTATCCACCAACGTGTCCACCGCGACCACCAGCGGGACCGCGCAGACCGTGACGTTCTCCGCGTCCGGCCTGCCGACCGGCGCCTCGGCGTCGTTCAGCCCGTCCTCGGTGACCTCGGGCGGCTCGTCCACCCTCACCATCAGCACCTCGTCGAGCACCCCGGCCGGTACCTACACGGTCACCGTCACCGGCACCGGCACCTCGGTGAACCACACGGCGACCTACACGCTGACCGTGAACGGCAGCGGTGGTGGTTGCACCGGTGCCGGCCAGAAGCTGGGTAACCCCGGGTTCGAGTCGGGCAACACGGTG
>NZ_JBLROA010000071.1:0-30515 GCF_047921505.1 Micromonospora sp. SL1-18
AGCCGGTTTTGCGAGCCCCGCAGTCGCGAACGGAAGGTAGGCAATGACGGATGCCTCGTCGGCGCCGCGCTGGCCCGGCTCGGTCGCCCTGGTGCTCGGCTCCAGCACCGGTGGGGTGGGGCAGCACATCCGGTCGGTGGCCCGGGGGCTGACCGCCGTCGGCGTGTCCGTGCTGGTCTGCGGCCCGGCCGCCACCCAGGATCAGTTCGACTTCACCGGGGTGGGTGCCCGGTTCGCGCCGGTGGAGATCCCGGCCAGCCCCACCCCTGCCGACACGCGGGCCGTCGCCGCGCTGCGTCGGGCGCTCGCCACCGCCGGGATTGACGTCGTGCACGCGCACGGGTTGCGGGCCGGCCTGGTCGCCGTCCTCGCCCGGCCGGCCGTGCCGCTCGTGGTCACCTGGCACAACGCCGTCCTCGCCGGCGGGCTGCGCGGGCGGCTGTCCCGGTTCGCCGAGGGGATCGTCGCCCGCTCCGCCCGGGTGGCGCTGGGTGCCTCCAGCGACCTGGTGGAGCGGGCCGTCGCGCTCGGCGCGTCCGACGCCCGCCTCGCCCCGGTCGCCGCGCCGACGCTGCCGGCGCCGCGCCGCCGCCGGGCCGCCGTCCGGGCCGAGTTCGGGATCGCCACCGACCGGCCGCTGATCCTCTCCGTGGGCCGGCTGCACCCGCAGAAGCGGTACGACATCCTGGTCGACGCGGCCGCCCGGTGGCGTACGCGAGCTCCGGCGCCGCTGGTGCTGATCGCCGGCAGCGGGCCCGCGTACCTCCAGCTCGCCGCGCGGATCTCGACCGCGCGGGCGCCGGTGACCCTGCTCGGGCACCGCACCGACGTGGCCGATCTGCTGGCCGGCGCCGACCTGGCCGTGGTGACCAGCGACTGGGAGGCCCGGCAACTGTTCGCCCAGGAGGCGATGCGCGCCGGCGTACCGCTGGTGGCGACTGCCGTGGGCGGCCTGCCGGACCTGGTCGGCGACGCTGCGCTGCTGGTCTCCGCCGGCGACGTCGACGCGGTCGACACGGCGGTCCGCGACCTGCTGGACGACGAGTCCCGCCGGGCCGACCTGGCCCGCCGGGGCGCCGCCCGGGCCGCGACCTGGCCGACCGAGGCGGACACCGTGGCCGCCCTGGCCGCGCTCTACGCCGAGCTGGTGCCCGAGCCGTCGACGGGGAACCGGTGATCGTGATGCGTAGCGCGCGGACCCTAAGCGATACGTCGAGCAGCAGAAAGGCGATTGAATGCTGACCGGTCGCCGCTACCTGCTCGCCTTCACACCGGAGCAGGCTGCCTACGCCGAAACGGTTGGCGCGACCTGCCGTGCAGTGTGGAACACCGCGCTGGAACAGCGCCGCGAGTTCCACCGCCGCGGAGCATGGATCAACTACAACGAGCAGGCCCGGCAGATGGCCGAGGCCAAGAAGGATCCGGACTGCGCGTGGCTGGCCGACGCTCCGTCGCACACGTTGCAGCAAACGTTGCGGGACCTGGACCGGGCGTGTAAGACGCATGGGACGTGGAAGGTGCGGTGGCGGTCCAAGGCGCGTACCGCGCCGTCGTTCCGGTTCCCCGACCCGAAGCACATCGCGGTTCGTCGGCTGAGTCGCCGGTGGGGTGAGGTCCGGCTGCCGAAGTTCGGGCCGGTCAGGTTCCGATGGACCCGGTCGCTCGGCGGAACTGTCCGCAACGCCACGGTCTCCCGCGATGGTGGGCGCTGGTACATCTCGTTCTGTGTGGAGGACGGCGTCGCTGAGGCGGCTCCGAACGGTAAGCCGCCGGTCGGCGTGGATCGGGGTGTGGCCGTGGCGATCGCCAGGTCCGATGGGGGCCTGGATGACCGGGCTTTCGCCACTCCAGGCGAGGCGGTCCGGCTTAAGCGGTTGCAGCAGCGCCTGTCGCGGTCGCTGCGGGTTCATGGCCGTAACCATGGGTCTAAGCGCCGGGACGCGGTGCGTGCGGAGATCGGCCGGCTCAACGCCCGCATCCGGCACCGGCGGGCCGACTTTGTTACGCAGGAAGCCGTACACCTTGTCCGCGACCACGGCCTGGTCGCCGTCGAGCGCCTTCCGATCGAGAACATGACCGCCAGCGCCAAAGGCACCGTCGAGCAGCCCGGCCGCAACGTGCGTCAGAAGGCCGGCCTCAACCGGGCCATCCTCGCCAAGGGCTGGGGTGGGTTCCTGCGAAAGTTGGAGCATGCCGCCCGCTACCACGGGGCAAAGATCGAGAAGGTCAACCCCGCGTACACGTCGCAGACCTGCCACGCCTGCAAGCACGTCGCCCCGGTGTCCCGCGAGAGCCAAGCGGTCTTCCGATGCGTCGCCTGCGGGCACCAGGACCACGCCGACGTGAACGCGGCCAAGAAAATACTCGCCGCCGGGCTGGCGGTAACAGGGCGTGGAGACCTCGCCGTTGGGCGGTCCGTGAAGCGCCAACCACCCGAACTGGTCGCAGCGTGAACGCCGATCAGCCACGGGAATCCCACGCCTTCAGGCGTAGGGTGGAAGTCAAGCTGCGCAGGCTGACCCCGGTCCTGCTGACCCTGGTCGTGGTGGCGCTCGGCATCACCGCGCTGGCCGCCCGCCCAGACAACGGCGACCCCGACCGCAGCGCCGACTTCGTGGTGCTAACCGGGGTGGCCGGGCTGCGTTGGGACGACGTGGACCCGGAGACCACCCCGACGCTGTGGCGGATGGCCGAGGAGGGGTCCATCGGTTCCCTCTCGGTACGCTCCGCGCACCGGCCGACCTGCCCGGTCGACGGCTGGCTCACCCTCGGCGCCGGCAACTTCGCCGCCCGGACCGGCAGCCGCCCGGCCGGGGGCTGCCCGGCGGCCGGGGTGGCCGTCGAGCAGCCCGACGGGATCGGTGCCCACCTGCCCGATCAGGAGAGCGTCGTCGCGTACAACCAGGACAAGCTCGCCTGGGGCGCGACGCCCGGCGCGCTGTCGGAGTCCGTACGCTGTTCGGTGGCGGTGGGGCCGGGTGCGGCGGTGGCCGCCGCCCGCCCGTTCGGCCGGGTGGACCGGTACGCGCCGAACCTGCCCGCCGATCCGGCCGGTCTGCTCGGTTCCTGCGTGCTGAGCATCGTCGACCTGGGCACCGTCGACGGCGCGGACCCTGCGGTCCGGGCGGCTGAGGCCCGGCAGGTCGACGCCCGGCTCGCCCGGGTGCTCGCCGCTCGGCCATCCCGCTCGCTGGTCATGGTCGCCGGCGTCTCCGACACCGACGTGTCCCGGCTGCACGTGGCGGTCGCCAACGGTCCGGGCTGGGAACGGGGCTGGCTGACCTCGCCGAGCACCGCTCGCCGGGGCTACCTGCAACTGGCGGACCTGGCTCCCACCGCCCTCGCCGCGCTGGGCCGCCCGATGCCGGAGCGGCTCTTCCTCGGCCGCGCCGCGGTGCCGGTCGGTGGCCGTCCGGCCGACCTACGTGCCGCGATCGCCGGGCCGGCTGACGCGGACCGGGAGGCCCGCGCCCGTCACCCGGTCGCCGGCTGGTTCTTCACCCTGCTCGCCGTCGCCCAGGTGGCCCTCGCCGTGGCGGTCCTGCCGCTGCTGCGCCGGGCCCGCCGGCACGCCGGCCCGCACGGGCCGGAGCCGGTGTCCCGGCGAGTGGTGCGGGCGGTGGAACTGCTGCTGATCGCCGCGGCGCTCGCCGTGCCGGCCGCCCTGCTCGCCGACGGTGCTCCCTGGTGGCGGGGGCAGCACGCCGGCTGGTGGTTCGCGGTGGTGATCGTCCTGCTGATCGTGGGGGGCACCGCCGCCGTCCGGTTCAGCCCCGGCCACGACCGTACCCTCGGCCCGCTCGGCGCGGTGGCCGGGCTGGCCACCCTGGTGGTCGGCGTGGACGTGCTCACCGGCTCCCGGTTGCAGCTCAACGGCGTGATCGGCTACTCCGCCCTGGACGGTGGCCGGTACGCCGGCCTCGGCACCGTCGGCCTGGGCGTGTTCATCGCCGGCGCGCTGCTCTGCGGCGGCTGGCTGGCGCAGCGGGTACCCCGGGCCTGGCGTCCCCTGGTCATGGTGGCGGTCGGCGGTGCCGCCGTGGTGGTGGTGGGCAGCCCCTATCTGGGGGCGGACTCGACCGGTGCGATCGCGCTCACCGCCGGGGTGAGCGTCGCTGCCGCGATCTGCGCCGGCGGCTGGCTGACCATGAGCCGGCTGGCCTGGGCCACCATGGCCGGGCTGGCGGTCACCATCGGCTTCGCCATGATCGACCTGGGCCGGTCGGAGGCCCAGCGGGGCAGCGTGGGGCGGTTCCTCGCCGCGTTGGGCGAGGGCACCGGCGGGCTCACCGTGCACCGGGCGAGCAGCGCCAACATCGAGACCGTGTTCAACAGCCCACTCACCGTCCTGGCCCTGGCCGGCGCGGCGCTGGTCTGGTTCGCCCTGCTCCGCCCGTGGGGCGGCCTGATGCGGCTGTTCGGCATCTATCCGACGATCCGGGCCGCGATGGCCGGCACCGCGGTGGCCGCCGGTATCGGCGGGGTGCTGGGCGGCGTGGCGCTGGACGTGGCCGGGGCGGCGGGAGCCCTCGTGGTGCCGATGGCGGCGCTCGCCGCACTGCGGGTGCTCGACCATGCCACCGACCGCACCCAGCCCGGTGGGCGTCCCGGCGTCGAGGCCGGCCCGGGTGCGGCGGGCGGACCGAGCGGCGGCGGGGCCTGCCCGGGTGGCGGTCCGGCGCCCGGTTCCGCTGATTCGCGGATCGCCGGCCGGCCGGCCGCCGGCGCCGGCTTCTCCAACACGGAGGCCGGAGGCGCCGGCTTCTCCGGAGCGGAGGCCAGCGGCACCGGCCTGTCCGGTGCCGAGGCCGGCACGACGGCAGCCGACGACGGGGACAGGAGGGGCCGGCCGAAAGCGGCCACCGCCGAGCCCGGGACCGCCGGCCGGCCGGTGCGGGTGCCCGTCCAGGGCGCCCCGGCGGGGGCCGAAATGCCCACCATCTGAGGGCGGACCCCGGTTTCACGTGCGTCGACGGCGGGTGCGAGGCCGGCCCGGGGCGGGGAAGGTGTTACCGTGGAATCCCGTGGATCGCGTGATCACTTCGGTGATCGGCACGGCGGTTCGCACGACCGCTACGGACGACACGGGAGCAGGCCTTGGCCCCTTCAGCACGGACGACCAGGCACATTTTCGTCACCGGGGGCGTCGCCTCCTCGCTGGGTAAGGGCCTCACCGCCTCCAGCCTCGGCAACCTGCTGACCGCGCGGGGGCTGCGGGTGGTGATGCAGAAGCTCGACCCGTACCTCAACGTCGACCCAGGGACGATGAACCCGTTCCAGCACGGCGAGGTCTTCGTCACCGAGGACGGCGCCGAGACCGACCTCGACGTCGGCCACTACGAGCGGTTCCTGGACCGGTACCTGTCCGGCAAGGCGAACGTCACCACCGGGCAGATCTACTCGGCCGTGATCGCCAAGGAGCGGCGCGGCGAGTACCTCGGCGACACCGTCCAGGTCATCCCGCACATCACCAACGAGATCAAGTCGCGGATCCTCGGCATGGGCGAGCCGGACGCCGAGGGCCAGGTGCCCGACATCGTGATCACCGAGGTCGGCGGCACGGTCGGCGACATCGAGTCGCTGCCGTTCCTGGAGGCGATCCGCCAGGTCCGCCACGACCTGGGCCGGGACAACTGCTTTTACCTGCACGTCTCGCTGGTGCCGTACCTGGCGCCGTCCGGTGAGCTGAAGACCAAGCCGACCCAGCACTCGGTGGCGCAGCTGCGCAGCATCGGCATCCAGCCGGACGCCCTGGTACTGCGCTGCGACCGGGAGATCCCGGACAAGGTCAAGGAGAAGCTCTCCCTCTACTGCGACGTGGACCGGGAGGCGGTCACCGCCGCCCCGGACGCGCCGAGCATCTACGACATCCCGAAGGTGCTGCACCGCGAGGGCCTCGACGCGTACGTGGTGCGCCGGCTCGGCGTCTCGTTCCGGGACGTCGACTGGTCCCGGTGGGACGACCTGCTGGACCGGGTGCACCAGCCGCGCCACACGGTGACCGTGGCGCTGGTCGGCAAGTACGTCGACCTGCCCGACGCGTACCTGTCGGTGAGCGAGGCGATCCGGGCCGCCGGCTTCGGCCACCGGGCCCGGGTGCAGCTGCGCTGGGTGCCCAGCGACGACTGCGTCACCCCGGCCGGCGCGGCGGCCGCCCTGGCCGGCGTGGACGGCATCGTCATCCCGGGCGGTTTCGGCGTACGTGGCATCGAGGGCAAGATCGGCACCACCCGGTACGCGCGGGAGAACGGCATCCCGCTGCTCGGCCTCTGCCTCGGCCTGCAGTGCATGACCATCGAGGTGGCCCGCCACCTGGCCGGCCTCGACGGGGCGAACTCGCTGGAGTTCGACGAGGAGGCCAAGCACCCGGTCATCGCCACGATGGCCGACCAGGAGGACATCGTCGCCGGCAAGGGCGACCTGGGTGGCACCATGCGGCTCGGGGCGTACCCGGCGAAGCTGGCCGAGGGCTCCCTGGTCGCCGAGGCGTACGGCAGCACCGAGGTCAGCGAGCGGCACCGGCACCGGTACGAGGTGAACAACGCCTACCGCGACCAGCTCACCAAGGCAGGGCTGCGCATCTCGGGCACCTCGCCGGACGGCCGGCTGGTCGAGTTCATCGAGCTGGACCGGAAGCTGCACCCGTTCTTCGTGGCCACCCAGGCGCACCCCGAGCTGAAGAGCCGGCCGACCCGGCCCCATCCGCTGTTCGCCGCGTTCGTCAAGGCCGCCGTCGCGTACTCCCAGGCAGACCAGCTCCCGGTCGACCTGGCGACCGCGCCGCCGGAGGCTGCGGCCGCGAAGGCGAGCCGCAACGGCGCCGCCGCCGCGACGAAGGCAGCGTCCGCGTCGTGAGCGAGCGGAGCGAGCGAACCATTTGGCTCAGTAGCGGGGCGCCTCGCGCCGCCGCCGAGTGGAACGAGGCGGCGGCGTGAGCGGGGTCGAGCATCGGTACGAGGTGACCGGCCACCGGGAGATCTGGTCCGGCCGGATCTTCTCGGTGGTCAGTGACGACGTGACCATGCCCGGCGGCGGCACCGCCTGCCGCGACTACGTCCGGCACGTGGGCGCGGTGGCCGTGGTGGCGCTGGACGACGCGGGGCAGGTGGTGCTGATCCGGCAGTACCGGCACCCGGTCGGCCGGCACCTGTGGGAGCTGCCGGCCGGGCTGATGGACGTCGACGGTGAGGACCTGGCCGCCGCCGCGGCGCGGGAACTGGCCGAGGAGGCCGACCTGACCGCCGGCGTCATCGACGTACTGGTCGACCTGCACAGCTCGCCGGGCTTCTCCGACGAGGTGGTCCGGGTCTTCCTGGCCCGCGACCTCGCCGACGTGCCCGCCGAGCAGCGGCACGACCGGCGCGACGAGGAGGCCGACCTGCAGGTGGTTCGGGTCGACCTGGACGAGGCGGTCGGGATGGTGCTGGCCGGTGAGATCACCAACGCGGCCTGTGTGGCCGGGCTGCTCGCCGCCGCCCGGGCCCGGGCGTCCGGCTTCGCCGAGCTGCGCCGGCCGGAGGCGCCGCTGCCCCGCTGAGCGCGGCCACGACGACGGAAGGGGCCGTGCCCGTCACCCGGCGGCCCGTTCCGTCGTACAACGAACAGCCCCTTCACCGGATGCCTTTCCGCCGCCGGATCGATCGATGCCTGACACATCGTCAGAACGACCGGGCACCGGATGTCACTGTGCTGGCCGCCAACGAGGTCCCACGCGCCTAGACTGCCGCCGGCGGGACCGGTGGACCGTGTCGGCGAAGGAGCCGCCGCGGCGCCGCAGTCGAGGGTGAGCAGCCCCGGAAGAAGGTGTCTGCATCGTGAAGGTCGGAATCCCCCGCGAGGTCAAGAACCACGAGTACCGGGTGGCGATCACGCCCGCGGGCGTCAACGAGTTCACCCGCCACGGCCACGAGGTCTTCGTCGAGTCCGGCGCGGGTGTCGGCTCCAGCATCACCGACGACGAGTACGCCGCCGCCGGCGCGAAGATCCTTGCCAGCGCGGACGAGGTCTGGGGGGCCGCCGAGCTGGTGCTCAAGGTCAAGGAGCCGGTCGCCGAGGAGTACCACCGGATGCGCGAGGGGCAGGTGCTCTTCACCTACCTGCACCTGGCCGCCTCCCGGGAGTGCACCGACGCGCTGCTCGAGCGCAGGGTCACCGGAATCGCGTACGAGACCGTCGAGCTGCCCGACCGTTCGCTGCCGCTGCTCGCCCCGATGTCAGAGGTGGCCGGCCGGCTCGCCCCGCAGGTGGGCGCCTTCTACATGATGCGTACCGGCGGCGGACGCGGCGTGCTGCCTGGTGGCGTCTCCGGCGTCTACGCGGCCAAGACGGTGGTCATCGGCGCCGGCGTCGCCGGTATGAACGCCGCCGCCATCGCGCTGGGCCTGCAGTCCGAGGTGCTGCTGCTGGACAAGAACGTCGCCCGGCTGCGTCAGGCCGACGCCATCTACCGTGGCCACCTGCAGACGGTCGCCTCCAACGCGTACGAGATCGAGCGGGCCGTGCTCGACGCGGACCTGGTCATCGGCGCGGTGCTGGTGCCGGGCGCGAAGGCGCCGAAGCTGGTCTCCAACGAGCTGGTCTCCCGGATGAAGCCGGGCAGCGTACTGGTCGACATCGCCATCGACCAGGGTGGCTGTTTCGAGGACTCGCGCCCGACCACGCACGCCGACCCGGTCTACCGGGTGCACGAGTCGATCTTCTACTGTGTGGCGAACATGCCCGGGGCGGTGCCGAACACCAGCACCCACGCGCTGACCAACGTCACCCTGCCGTACGCGCTCGAGCTGGCCAACCAGGGCTGGCAACAGGCGCTGCGCAACGACCCGGCCCTGGCGCTGGGCCTGAACACCCACGCCGGCAGAGTCGTCTACGGCCCCGTCGCCGAGGCGCACGGCATGGACGTGCTGCCGCTGGCCGAGGTGCTCGGCTGACCGCCACAGTGGACGGGGTCGGCCCGGGCGTGGAACCCGCGCCGGCCCTGCGCCGTGCGGTCCGGGGCTACCTGGACCATCTCACCGTCGAGCGGGGGCTCTCCGCGAACACCCTCGCCTCGTACCGCCGCGACCTCGACCGTTACCTCGCCACCCTGGCCGCGGCCGGGGTGGCGGACCTGGCCGCCGTCGGATCCGCCGAGGTCGAGGGGCACCTGGCCCGGCTGCGCGCCGGCGACGCCGACCACCCGCCGCTGGCCGTGTCGTCGGCGGCCCGCGCCGCCAGCGCCGTCCGGGGGCTGCACCGCTTCGCGCTGCGCGAGGGGCTGGTCGGCGTCGACCCCAGCCGCGATGTCCGCCCACCCACCCCGCCGCGCCGGCTGCCCCGGGCGCTGCCGGTCGACGACGTGGTCCGGCTGCTGGAGGTCGCCGGCCCGGTCGCCGCCACCGGCGACGCGGCGCCCCGCGCGCTGCGCGACCGGGCGCTGCTGGAGTTCCTGTACGGCACCGGTGCGCGCATCTCCGAGGCGGTCGGCGCGGTGGTGGACGACCTGGACGTGGACGAGGGGACCGTGCTGCTGCGCGGCAAGGGTGGGCGGAACCGCCTCGTTCCGGTCGGCGGCTACGCGGTCGAGGCCCTGCGCGCCTGGCTGGTCCGGGGCCGTCCGGCGCTGCTCGCCGCCGGTCGGGGCACCCCGGCGGTCTTCGTCAACGTCCGCGGCGGCCCGCTGACCCGGCAGGGCGCCTGGACCGTCCTGCGCGGCGCCGCCGAGCGGGCCCGTCTGCCGGTCGCCGGCCCCGACGCGGTCTCCCCGCACACCCTGCGCCACTCGTACGCCACCCACCTGCTCGACGGCGGCGCAGACGTCCGGGTGGTGCAGGAACTGCTCGGCCACGCCTCGGTGACCACCACCCAGATCTACACCTTGGTCACTGTGGAACGGCTGCGTGAGGTGTACGCGACCGCCCACCCGCGGGCCCGCGGCTGACCTCTTCGGACCCATCCCGTCGGCCGGTGGTCCGACACGCCGACCCGGTGCCGAACGCGCTGCTGGCGTGTGGCGTACAGTCGGCATCGGCGTGGACCTCATCGGCGACGAACCGGGGGTACGCAGCGGCGCCGCGAGGGACGTCGGACGGCTCCGACGCCGGGTGGTCGTCGGGAGGGGGCAACGAGGACATGGCTGGCAACGAGGACCGTGCCGAGACCTGGACGTCGGAGCTCCGTGAGCAGCAGGCGTCGCTCGGCGCCGACCTCGGCCCGGCCGACCCGGCCGCGTACACGATGCGCAAGCCGATTCCGGAGCCGATGCCGACCGACCGCCACGGCCCGGCGCGGATCATCGCGATGGCCAACCAGAAGGGTGGCGTCGGCAAGACCACCACCACCATCAACCTGGGTGCCGCGCTGGCCGAGTACGGCCGCAAGGTGCTGCTGGTCGACTTCGACCCGCAGGGTGCGCTCTCCGTCGGCCTCGGCGTCAACCCGCACAACCTCGACCTGTCGGTCTACAACCTGCTCATGCAGGACGACGTCACCGCCGACGACGTGCTGATCAAGACGGACGTGGCCGGGCTGCACCTGCTCCCCGCCAACATCGACCTCTCCGCCGCCGAGATCCAGCTGGTCAACGAGGTGGCCCGGGAGATGGCCCTGGCCCGGGTGCTCAAGTCGGTCCGCAAGGAGTATGACTTCATCCTGATCGACTGCCAGCCCTCGTTGGGCCTCCTGGCGATCAACGCGCTGACCGTGGCGCACGGCGTGCTCATTCCGTTGGAGTGCGAGTTCTTCAGCCTGCGCGGCGTCGCGCTGCTGCTGGACACCATCGACAAGGTGCGCGAGCGGCTCAACTTCGACCTGGAGCTCGAGGGCATCCTCGCCACCATGTACGACAGCCGCACCACCCACTGCCGGCAGGTGCTGCAGCGGGTGGTGGAGGCGTTCGGCGACAAGGTCTACCAGACCGTGATCACCAAGACCGTGAAGTTCCCCGAGTCGACCGTTGCCGGTGCCCCGATCACCACTCTCGATCCGGCCTCCTCCGGCGCCCGCAACTACCGCCAGCTCGCCCGTGAGGTGATCGCCGCCCAGGCGGAGCGGTAGGCCGCACGCCGGGGGTTCGGGCCGTGGACTACGGTTTTCCGGTGACCGCACCGCCCCTCGACCCGCCCGCCGCCCCGCGCGGCGCCGCCGACTCGGCGACCGCCGAGCCGGCCGTGGTCGACGGCGTCGTACCGGCCGAAGAATCCGGCAAGTTCACCGTGCGGCTGGACAATTTCACCGGCCCGTTCGACCTGCTGCTGCAGCTCATCAGCAAACACAAGCTCGATGTCACCGAGGTGGCCCTGCACAAGGTCACCGACGAGTTCATCGCGTACATCCGGGCCATGGGCGACCGGTGGGACCTCGACGAGACCAGCGAGTTCCTGCTGATCGCCGCCACCCTGCTCGACCTGAAGGCGGCCCGGTTGCTGCCCGCCGCCGAGGTGGAGGACGAGGAGGATCTCGCCCTGCTGGAGGCCCGGGACCTGCTCTTCGCCCGGCTGCTGCAGTACAAGGCGTACAAGGAGGCGGCGGCGCACCTGGCCGAGCTGGAGGCGGTCGGCGGCCGGCGCTACCCCCGGGCGGTCACCCTGGAACCCCGGTACGCCGAGGCACTGCCCGACCTGGTGCTCGGCATCGGCCCGGAGCGGCTGCTCAAGCTGGCACTGAAGGCGATGACCCCGAAGCCGGTGCCCGAGGTGTCCATCGCGCACGTGCACATGGTCCGGGTCAGTGTCCGGGAGCACGCCGAGATCATCTCCGGGCGATTGCGCCGTGCCGGCACGGCCACGTTCTCGCTGCTCTGCGCCGACTGCGAGATCACCCTGGAGGTGGTGGCCCGCTTCCTCGCCCTGCTGGAGCTCTATCGGCAGGGGCTGGTCGCCTTCGTGCAGGAGCAGGCCCTGGAGGAGCTGACCGTCCGGTGGACCGGCCCCGCCGAGGGCGACACCGAGCTGACCATCGACGAGTACGCCGGTTCCCCGGAGCCGGCCGCCCTACCCGCCCCAGCGGCCGACGCCCCGCCTGCCCCAGCGGCCGACGCCCCGCCCGCCCAGGCGGCCGACGCCCCGCCCGCCCAGGCGGCCGACGCCCCGCCTGTCGGGGCGGCGGACGAGCCCGCACCGACGCAGGAGTGATCCGATGAGCGACGAGGAGCGCCGCGACTCCCTGGCCGACCAGGCCGCTGCCTGGATCCCCCCGTGGGAGCGCCCCACCACGCCGAAGCTTCCCGCCGACGCGGAGCCCGAGCCGCCCGCCGAGCCGCCCTCCGCCGAGCCCGCCGCTGCCGAGCCGGCCACCGAGCTGCCCTCCGCCGAGCGCGTCGCTGCCGAGCTGGCCGCCGAGTCGCCCTCCGCTGAGCCGGCGTCCGCCGAGCCCGCCGGCTCCGATGCCGAGCAGGCCCCTGCCCCCGGGACCGCCGAGGCGGCCACCGGGCGCGAGAAGTCGGCGATCTTGGAGAGTTACCGCTCGCCAGGAACGACAACTCTCCAAGATCCGATGCCGGGAAGCACCGCGGCCGGTCGACCGGAGGAGCCGAGCGCGCCCGTCCCGGCCATCGATCAGCTCGCCCATCTCGACGCCCCGGCCGGCGACCTGCCGGCGGGGGAGGGCGGCGCTGCGGGCGTACCCCCGAAGCAGCCGGCGGGGCGGCGGCGGGCGTCGCCGGCGGCGGAGCCGGCGCCCGAGTTGAGCGACGCCGAGCTGCGCGGGGCGCTGGAGGCGATCCTGCTGGTGGTGGACCAGCCGGTCAGCGAACTGGCCCTGGCCCAGGTGCTGGAGCAGTCCCCGGAACGGATCGGTCCGATGCTCGACGACATCGCGGCCGGCTACACCGCTGCCGGGCACGGCTTCGAGCTGCGCCGGGCCGCCGGTGGCTGGCGTCTCTACACCCGCCCGGAATACGCCACCTACGTCGAGCGGTTCGTGCTGGACGGGCAGTTGGTACGGCTCACCCAGGCCGCGCTGGAAACCCTGGCCGTGGTCGCCTACAAGCAGCCGGTGACCCGGTCACGGATCTCCGCGATCCGGGGTGTCAACTGCGACGGGGTGCTCCGTACCCTGGTCTCCCGCGGCCTGGTCGAGGAGTGCGGCAGCGAACCGGACAGCGGGGCGTTCCTCTACCGGACCACCACGATGTTCCTGGAGAAGCTGGGACTCAACTGCGTGGACGACCTGCCGCCGCTGGCCCCCTTCCTGCCCGACGACGTAGAAGAGTTTGCCGATGCGACGCGATGACCGTGCCCCGAAGCCCGACGCCCCCGTGTACGAGGATGCCGAGCGCCTGCAGAAGGTGCTCGCCGCCGCCGGGGTGGGGTCGCGGCGCGCCTGCGAGGATCTGATCTTCCGGCGCCGGGTCACCGTCAACGGTCGGGTCGCCCAGCTCGGCGACAAGGCCGACCCGACCCGGGACGTCATCCACGTCGACGGTGAGCGGCTGCAGGCCGACACCCGCCTGGTCTACCTGGCCATGAACAAGCCCCGCGGCGTTGTCTCCACCATGGCGGACGAGAAGGGGCGCGCGGCGCTTTCGGACTTCCTCGGCAACCGTGTGGAGCAGCGGGTCTACCACGTCGGGCGGCTCGACGCGGACAGCGAGGGCCTGCTGCTGCTCACCAATGATGGAACCCTCGCCCACCGGCTCATGCACCCGTCGTACGGGGTGTCGAAGACCTACCTCTGCGAGGTGGCCGGGCCGATCCCGCGCAACCTGGGCAAGCGGCTGGCCGCCGGGGTGGAACTGGAGGACGGCCCGGTGCGGGTCGACGCGTTCCGGGTGGTGGGCACCCTGGGCAAGACCGCCCAGGTGGAGCTTTCCCTGCACGAAGGGCGCAAGCACATCGTCCGGCGCCTGCTGGCCGAGGTCGGGCATCCGGTGAGCCGCCTGGTGCGTACCTCGATCGGGCCGATCCGCCTGGGTGACCTGCGCGCCGGGCGGACCCGGCGGCTCACCAACGCCGAGGTCGCCGCCCTGTTCAAGGCGGTGGGTGACTGATTGGCCGTTCCGGGTACGGGGCCCGGTAGGCTTCCTCGCGGTCGGCGACGGCGCCGGGTTGTGGCGCGGCATCAGACGCGTACTTGTCGGGGCGGTCATGGGTGTCGCGGGTCGCGCCCGGCGACGTCGCCAAGCGAACCCGCCAAGACCGCGGGCATCATGGACGAGGGACAACCGCTCAACGGCGCCGGAGACACCGGCGACCCGCGAGGCACGGGCTGAGGAGGAACACGGTGGGGGAGAACGAACGGACCGGGCGGTGCGTGGTCGCGGTGGACGGGCCATCCGGTTCGGGCAAGTCCACCGTCTCGCGGCGGCTCGCCGTCCGCATCGGCGCCCGTTACCTCGACACCGGCGCGATGTACCGGGCGCTCACCTGGGCGGTGCTGCGCTCCGGCGTCGACCTGACCGACACCGAGTCGGTGGCCAAGGTCGCCGGTGACGTCGACCTGCGCATCGGCACCGACCCCGAGGGGTACGGCGTGGTCGCTGACGGCGTCGACGTGGCCAAGGAGATCCGGGGTCCCGAGGTGACCGGCGCCGTCTCCGCCGTGGCCGCCGTGCCGGCCGTACGCGAGCTGCTGGTCGCCCGGCAGCGGCAGATGATCGCCAACGCCGGCCGGATCGTGGTGGAGGGCCGCGACATCGGCTCGGTGGTGGCCCCGGACGCGGACCTGAAGGTCTACCTGACCGCCTCGGATGCGGCCCGCGCCCAGCGGCGCAGCGCCGAGGACGCCAGCGACGTCGCCGCGACCGCCGTCGACCTGGCCCGCCGCGACAAGCTCGACTCGACCCGCAAGGTCAACCCGCTCCAGCAGGCCCAGGACGCGGTCGTGCTGGACACCACCGAGCTGGGCATCGACGAGGTCGTCGCCCGGCTGCGCGACCTGCTCACCGAGCGGGGCGTGGCGTGACCGAGGAACTTGAGGGCTGGGTCGAGCTGCGCGATCCGGAGCTCGACGCCGGGGAGTGGGCCGGCCCACAGCCCGTGGTGGCCGTGGTGGGCCGCCCCAACGTGGGCAAGTCGACGCTGGTCAACCGGATCATCGGCCGCCGGCAGGCGGTCGTCGAGGACATCCCTGGGGTGACCCGCGACCGGGTCCCGTACGACGCGCAGTGGAACGGGCGGGCGTTCACCGTGGTGGACACCGGCGGCTGGGAGCCCGACGCGAAGGACCGGGCCGCGGCGATCGCCGCGCAGGCCGAGGCGGCGATCACCACCGCCGACGTGGTGCTCTTCGTGGTCGACGCGATGGTCGGCTCGACCGATGTGGACGAGGCCGCGGTGAAGATGCTGCGCCGCAGCGCCAAGCCGGTGATCCTGGTGGCCAACAAGACCGACAACACCGCCATCGAGATGGAGGCGACCGCGCTCTGGTCGCTCGGCCTCGGTGAGCCGTACCCGGTCTCCGCGCTGCACGGCCGCGGCTCCGGCGACCTGCTCGACGCCATCATGGACGCGTTGCCCGAGGCGCCGAAGGTGGTGGAGCATCGCCCGCGCGGCCCGCGCCGGGTGGCCCTGGTGGGCCGGCCCAACGTCGGCAAGTCCAGCCTGCTCAACCGCTTCTCCGGGGAGGAGCGGGCGGTGGTCGACTCGGTCGCCGGCACGACCGTCGACCCGGTCGACAGCCTGGTGGAGATCGGCGGGGAGACCTGGCAGCTGGTGGACACCGCCGGACTGCGCAAGCGGGTCGGCAAGGCCAGCGGCACCGAGTACTACGCCAGCCTGCGCACCGCCTCCGCGATCGAGGCGGCCGAGGTGGCGGTGGTGCTGCTCGACGCCGGCGAGGTGATCAGCGAGCAGGACCAGCGAATCCTCTCCATGGTCGTGGAGGCCGGCCGGGCCCTGGTCATCGCGTTCAACAAGTGGGACCTGGTCGACGCCGAGCGCCGCTACTACCTGGACAAGGAGATCGACCGGGAACTGCGGCGCATCCCCTGGGCGATCCGGCTCAACCTGTCGGCGAAGACCGGCCGGGCGGTCGACAAGCTCGCCCCGGCCCTGCGCCGGGCCCTGGCGAGCTGGGAGACCCGGGTACCGACCGCGCAGCTCAACCAGTGGCTCACCGCCCTGGTCCAGGCCACCCCGCACCCCGTGCGCGGCGGTCGGGCACCGCGCATCCTCTTCGCCACCCAGGCCGGGGTGGCCCCACCGCGCTTCGTACTGTTCACCACCGGCCCGCTGGACGCCGGCTACCAGCGCTTCGTTGAGCGCAAGCTCCGCGAGGAGTTCGGCTTCGAGGGCAGCCCGATCGAGATTTCGGTACGCCCGCGCAAGAAGGTCGGCCCCGGCGGGCGCGGCAAGGCCCACGGCTGATCCTGCCGCCAACCGGGTACGGCGTTTGTCGCGCCCCGCGCGGCCGGATGCGGGGCGAGACCGGGGGCCACGCGTGACGCGGGAGGGGCCTATGCGCGGGTGCGAAGATCCTGCGCTAAGCTGTACCGGCTGCCGCAGGGGAGACCCGGCGGGGGCATCGGGACGTGGCGCAGTTTGGTAGCGCACTTGACTGGGGGTCAAGGGGTCGTCGGTTCAAATCCGGCCGTCCCGACAACACAAAGAAAGGCCGCTGACCGGAGCATATGCCCTGGTCAGCGGCCTTTCTTCTGTGCTGAAACAGTGGGGAGTCTGCGATCTAGACCGCGCGTAACTGGGGACCATTTGGGGACCGGCGGGCCTTCAGGTGGGCACTCAGCGCCGCCCCCGCATCCGTGATCGACTGCCGGTCGGGGTGTAGGTACCGCTGGGTTGTGGTCAGCGATCCGTGCCCGGCGATCTTCCGTAGGACATGCACCGGTACGCCTGCGTCGGCCATCCAGGTAAGCCCGGTGTGCCGTAGGTCGTGCCGGCGCAGGTGTTCGTAGCCCAGCTTCGTGACCACCTCATCCCAATGCGTCGCGTCCCGCAGCACGGCGGTGCTGATCCGGCCACCGCGCGGCCCGGTGAACAGCCGTGCCTCGGGCGTGGCCACCGCGTCCAGGCGGCGCGCCACGATCGGCCGTACCTCATCGATCAGCGGCACTGTGCGTGCCCGTTTTCCCTTGGTGCCCTTGTCGATCAGGCCACCGGGGCTGGGTGTGGTCTGCCGGCGTACCGTCCACATCCAGGATTCCCGGTTGATGTCCTCGGCCCGTACGCCTGAGACTTCCCCGATTCGCGCCGCTGTGCAGGCTGCGAATATCACCACCTCGGCCCACCCAGTGAAGCCGTTCGCGGACCGCTCCACCAGCGCGCCGGCAAGCGTGGTCAGCGATTCCCAGTCGGGCAGCGCCAGCGAGCGGGGATCGTCCAATTCGTCTGCGGCCCGCTGGTACTCGCGTTGCCACCCGGTGACCTGCGCCGGGTTGCGCTGGATGATGCCGTCGCGTACGGCCTGCTCCATCACGCGGACCAGCACGGCAAGGCTGTTCTTCACAGTGGATCGGCTGCACTCGTCGGCAATCCAGGAGTGAACAGCCCGATCAACCGCGCCATTGGTAATCATGCGAACGGGAATGTGGCCGAGGGTCGGAACTACCCGCTTGCGCCACCCCGCCAGGTAGGGATCAAGCGTCTTGCGCTCCAACCCGCGCAGCGCCAGGGTCATCACGCTCTCGCCGTATTCCGTCAGGCGCTTGGTCGCGGCGAGCGGGTCCACGCCACCCTGCCCCGCACTGGCCAATCCGTCGATCCACGCCTGTGCTTCTTCCGGCGTGGCGGCTGTCGCGGACTTGGAAAGCCGCCGCTTGCTGGTCGGGTCGACCCACCGGACCCGTGCGCGGTAGGGACGGTCACGGCCCGGCCGGAACTCGACATCGGTCGACAGCCGTACGCCAATCGGCGGTTGCTGAGGCGCTGCCATCATGCCGCCTGCGGGCAGACGCGCCGGGCGGACAGCCAGTGCTGAACGTCGGCCGTCGCGTACTTCACCACCCGGTCGGAGATCTGGATGAACGGCGGACCCTGGAAGGGCGGCGCGGTGCGCCAACGCCGGATGGTCGACGGGTCAACGTCGAGCAGTTCGGCGAGCTCCTCGGTGGACATGAACGGCTTGGGGGAGAGGCCGATGATGTTGTCTCCTTCCTGGGCGGCGGTCGCGTCTGCTGGCTGATTCTGCGGCACGAGTCGCACGGTGAGCGCCTTTCCGGGCGAAAGCGGGTCCTGTGCTGAGTGGCGGGATGGCGCTCTCAGCGGAGGTTTAAGCGGCCCGCTGAGAGCGCCGTGGAGCCAAGATCTTTGGGTTCCGAGGGTGATGGGTAGGGTCTGGGCGAAACATGGCGCATCGCCCCTGTTTCAGCCGATCTAGATTGCGGGGCATCGGCGGCGAGGCTGTCACCGAGATGTCACCGGGATACAGCAGCGTTTCCGCAGGTGAGAGCCGGTCGGGGGACTCTGGTGACTCGGGTGACACCGGAGACACCGGAGACACCTAGGCGGGTAGCCGGTAGCGGCCTCCCGGGTCGCAGGCGACCTGGCCGGCGTCGAGCATCCGGCCGCAGGTCTTCTTGACGTTGTCCACGCCCAACCCGGTGCCCTCGGCGATGGCCTTCGGCGTGCTGCCCGGGAAGGCGCGCAACCACCGCAGAATGGCAGCGCGGGTGTCGCTCACCTCGTGGTCCTCGGCGGGGCCGTCGAGCATGGTCCACGCCCCGACGGCCGGGTCGAACGCCAGCGCGTACTCCGACTCGTCCACGTCGCGGCCGGTCACATGCAGCACCCCGTCGGCCGACCCGCGCGGCCGACGCAGCACGAGAGTGGCATCAGCGGCACCGGCAAGGCCGTTTGTGCCGGACACAGCTTCCAGGAAGTCATCCGACCCGGCCTTGCGGACGTGGTGCACCAGCACCACCGCCACGCCATAGGCGTCGGCAACCTTCTTCGCCCGTCCAACAGCGGCGTAGTCAGCGTCGTAGGCGGACATGCCTGGGGCGGACGTGCCGCGCAGCTTGGCGAACACGTCGATGATGACCATGCGGGCGTCGCGGTTGCGGTCCAGCCAAGCGGCGATGGCCTCGTCACCGCCCTGCGGCAGCGGCGGGCACGCGGTGGCCAAGGTCAGCCCGTCCGGCGCGGCCCGTCCGGCCAGGATCTTCGCCATGCGGGACTGCAACCGGCGCGGGGTGTCCTCCAATGCGAGGTAGAGCACCGGCCCGGGTTCGGTGGCGATGCTGCCGAACGCCCTGCCGCCCTCGGCGACGGTCAGGCCGAGGCCGAGGGACAACCACGACTTGCCCACCTTCGGTGGTCCGGCGAGCAGGTTCACGCCCTCGGACAGCACCCCGGGCACGGCCCACCGGGGCGGCGGGAACTCCATCGCCATCAGGTCGGCTGCGGTCCACGAGGTACGGATACGGCCCGGCTCCCGGCGGATCGGGGAGATGACCTCGGCGGCGGTGTCGTCGCCCGGCTGCACCACGCGCAGTTCGGGCCGCTCGGCGGGGGCGTTCATGCGGCCACCTTTCGGGGACGGCGCGCCCCGGCACGCAGCCCGGACGCGATCGTGCGTGCGGTCTCGACCGGCCGCAGCCCGGCGGTGTGGGCGGCCTCGGTGAGCACGGCGGTAGCGTCGGCCTCGGCGAGCGCGCCACCGGCCACCAACTGGCCGAGGGCAACCGCGGAACGGTAGAGCGCGTGATTCCGGCCGCCAGATGTGGCGCCGGTGACCTCGGCGACCTGGGCGCGGATCGCGGCGTCGACGTAGGCGGCGCGGCGGCCGGTGCCGAGGTCGACCACCACCGGCCGTTGCGGCGGCAGCGGCGCGGGTGCCAGCAGCGCGGCGAGCCACGCGGGCAGCGGGGCCGGGTCGGTGTCGAGGTCGAGGGTGTAGGGCCGTCCGGCGACGGCTGAGCCGGCGGCGACGACGTAGCCGCCGTGGGCGCGGGTGTCGACCATCGGGCCGAGGGTGCCGGCGGTGTTGCGCAGTGCCGGCCCGTGGTCGGGATGGCGGTAGTAGAGGTGCGTGCCGCACCGGCCGGTGGTCACGGTGTAGGTCGCCTCGATACCGGCCTTGTGCGCGGCGGCCAGCTCGGCGAGCACGTCGAGCCCGGTCGAGCCGTCCGGGCCGTTGCCCTTGGGCACGTCCAAGTCGACCACCACCAGCCCGGACGGGCCGCACGCGAGGCCGATCCCGTAGGGGCGGGCCGACCACGCCCGGCGGATGCGGTCGGGGTCGGTGGTGGCGCGCAGCTCCCACCCGAGGTGCCGGCCGGCTGCGCGGCAGCGCGGGTCACGGCCGGTGCAGTCGTCGGCCGGGTGGTCGGGAAACGCGGGCCTCTTGTCGTCGGGCCGCAGTGGGAAGACGTGCCACCCGCGTTCGGCGTGGCCGAGGGCGGCGGCGAGAAGGTCAGTCACGGTGTCTCCTAGGCGGGTCGGCGGTGGGCGCGGGCGGTGCCGAGGTCGATCAGCGCGCCACCAGCGGTGTCTGATGTGGAGGCGGGCCGCCCCGTGCGGGCGGCGATGGTTAGGCGTAGGTAGAGCCGGTGCCGACCGGCGTCGCTGCCGATCAGCGGTCGGCGGGTGCCGCGTTGGGCGAGCCGGCCGGCGGCGGTCAGCGCGGCTACGGCGGCGTCTAGTTCGGCCGGTGTGCCGGTCAGCCACACCTCAAGGCTTGCCAGGTGCGGGTCACGGGGCAACGCCCCGTCGCGTCGCGGGGCGGGCATCAGGCGGCCCTACCGGGTCGCGGCCGAGCAGCGATGGCCGCGCGGGTGACGGTGTGCCGCAGGTCGCCGAGCAACCCGGCCAACTGGCGGCGGGCGGCCACCTCGCCGGGGGCGAGGGCGACCCTGACGCGCACCTCGGCGTGCTCCCGCCCGGCGGCCGTCCGCACTCGCACCAGGACGGCGCGGGCACGGCCGGGCAGGTCGACCACGATTTCCTCGGATCGGTGTTCGCCGAGGCCGCAGCGATGGTCCCGGCCGCACCACGCGGTGTGTCCGGTCTGGCGGTTCATCGCTTGGCCGCCTGGTACTCGTCCTTGATGTGGTTGATGGCGTGCCGTCCGACGCGCAGCCGCAGCCCGGTGCCGGCGCAGTGGCGGCACTCCCGCCCGTTGCGGCTGAGCGGGGAGCGTTTGCGGCCGGTGCCGTTGCAGGTGCGGCAGTGTCCGAACGGGACGACCACGCACAGGGCGAGGTAACCGAGCGTGATTGCGGCGAGGATGAGGCAGGGGACGGTGGCTAGCAGGGTGCGGGGGGTCATGACAGCCTCCAGGGCCGGTTTCAGGGTGTGTTCGGGGGAGGCCGCTAGATTCCTAGCGTCCTGATCAGGGTTCGGATGGCGTCCTAGGGGCGGTCCTAGGTCTAGGAGGTGCCTGGTCCTAGACCTAGGACCGATCGCGGGTTAGCTCGCGTCCCGCTTCCGGTTACGCTCCGCGATGGCGGCGATGATGGAGGCGCGTTCGAAACCGCCCCGGTTGGCGCCCTTGCCGGTGTCCGGGTCGGTGCCCCACGTCTGCCCGACCTTGATCCCGTAGGGCTTGAGCGCGACGGTGACCCGCTCGGCGTCCCACCCGTGGTAGACCTCGGGTCGCAGCTCGGCGAGCCGGGCGGCGACGGTGCGGCACCACACCTTGGCCTCGCTCGCCGGGACCACGGCGGCGATGTCCTCCAGCAGGTTGAAGGTGATGGTTGGGGCGGTGGTGGGCTGGTCGCCGAGGGCGTGGCCGGTGAGCCGTCCGGCGGCCTCGCGGGCGGTGCGGGCGCGGGCGGCGATCCGCTCGGCGAGGGGCCCGTCGATGTTGACGGTGGTGGTGATCCGGGCGTCTGCTCCCTCGCCGACGAAGTAGCCGGTGCCCTTGTCGGTCCAGGCGAACATGGTGGCCCGGATGCCCTGCTTGTACTGCGAGGTGCCGAGCACCATGTCGTTCTCGGTCTGGCCCATGACCTTGAGGCAGAACCGGGTGGACGCGTTCGCGCTGATCCCGGTCGGGAGGCTCTTGGCGTCCGGCCGCTGGGTGGCGAACACGGGGATGATCCCGAGTGCCGGCCCGCGCTTGACGAGGTCGGTGCTGATGGCTTCCAACTCTTTGCCGTACTCGGGGTGCTCGAACCACTTCTGGCACTCGTCCACCCCGATCACGAGGGGGTGCAGGCCGAGGGACTTCTTCGACGCCAGCTCGGGGGTGACCTTGTTTTCGGGGCATAGGTCGCGGGGGAGGTCGCGGATCACCTTGGCGCGGCGGCGCAGCTCCTCGCGTAGCTCCCGCATGCCGGCCACCGCGTACTCGATGTCCTCGTCTTCCTCCCCGGCGCGGTAGCGGTGGGCGACTTGCTCCAGCGCGGACAGGTCGCCGGTGCCCTTGAGGTCGTAGGCGTGGATCTCCGCACGCGGGTCCAATGCGGCGATGAGCAGTACCTCCCGCAGCGTAAACGTCTTGCCCATGCGGGGGATGGAACCGATGACCATCGCCATGAACATCAACGTGAGTTCGACCCATCGGCCGCGCGGGTCGGTGCCGAACGGCTGCGGCCGGAACAGGTCCACGGTGCCGGCCTTGAGCAGCGGCCACGCCGGCTTGCGGGCCTTGGACATGTCCTGATCCCCGACCCAGAGCACGAGGCGGCCGGGGTGCACCTCCGGTTGTCCCTCGGGCCACACACAGCCGAGGGGCCGGCTGAGGCCGGCGGCCAGCTTTTCCCGCTTCTCGATGACCTCGGTGGCGGTGACGCCGTTGGGCAGCTCCACATCGGCGCGCCAGCCGGGGCCGTCGCGGGTGATCGGGGCGGGAAACCAGTCCTTGCCCCGGTCGCCCTTGGCAAGCGCTTGGTTGATGCCGGTGATGCCGAGGTTGCCCAGCGCCCGCACCACCACATCCGAGGTGAGCTTCTGCACCTTCGGCACCATGACGGCGGTGTCCAACAGCGGCTTGTCGGCCGGGCGGCCCAGCGCGCCGAGGGCGGCCAGAATGGCGGCGAGGGTGCCGTAGCGGGCCTCGGGCGGGGCCAGGGCGTAGGCGATGCCGAGGGCGGGGAGCACGCCGAGGACGGCGGCGGCGGTGACGAACCCGCGCCACCGGACGCGCTGGTCACGCAGCTTCGACACCTTCAGGTACAACTCGGCGTCGCCCTTGTCCGCCATCAACTGGCGGACGTGCTCGCCTTGCAGGTCGAACAGCCACCGCCCCCACCCGGTCAACAGCCGGCCCGCGCCACGCGGGGAACGCCAGACCAGCTTGCCGGCGTACTTCGGGCTGCGAGTCAGGTGGTAGGTGCCCGCGTGGAACAGGTGCCCGACCGTCCATCGGGCCGCGTCGCGCAGCTCGGCACGCGAGCGCAGCCACGCCGGCACGATCGGCCGCCGCTTCGCGTCCTGCAACCCGGCCACGGTGAACCGCGGGGACCGCTGCGCGGCGGGCGAGTCGACCAACCGCCCGGGGGCGTCGGCCAGGTCGTCGTCGGGGACGGCGGATGCCTGCCGGCGGGACCGGGCCGCGTCCAGATCCACCACCTCGGCGTCGGGAGAGTGCAGGTCACGCTCGGCGGCCTGCCAGTCGAAACGGTCATCGTTCGGGGGGTTCATGATGGGGGTTCCTCCAACGGTCGGGAGATCGGTAGGGGGGCCGGCGGCACGGCGCGGGTTTGCGAGGCCATGGGCCGTGCCGCCGGGCGGAACTAGTCGTGCGAGCGAACGAGGTGCGCGAGTGCAGCGCCCATGCCGAGCACCGCCACCGGCAGGACCGAAACGGCGGTGGTGATCCACCACGGGGCGGCGGTGACGCCGGCCGCTTCCAGGAGGTGGTAGGCGACCTGGCCGAGCGCGCCGACCGCGAGGGAGCCGAGGGCGGACCACTTGGCGAACCGGCGGGCCGGACCGGGCACCCGCCCGGACAGCCACACGTAGAGCGCGTACGCGCCGTACGTCTCCACGCCGATCGGCAGCGTGATCGCGGTGTTGAGACTGAACCCGTCCGCGATGCCGGGCAGCGGGTGCACCACGCCGAACCCGGTGAGTCCGCCGAGTCCGACCCACCCGGACCACACCGCCACGAACGCCGGCAGCGCCAGCAGCACCACCGGCCACACCACCGCCGGACGGGCCGGCGCGGCCGGCTTGGGCGGGATGGGCGTGTCCGGGTGACCGAACGTGCTGGCCTCGGCGTCCGGCTCGGCCGGCGTGATTTCCACCGGCTCGGCGACCGGCATCGCGGACTCGGGCACGGCCGGCACCGGGTCCGGGTCCGTGGTGGCCGGGTCGGCGGTGTCGGTGGCCGGCTCGGCGTGCTCGGCCTTGAGCCGGGCGAGCAGTTCGTCAGCCTTCGGCGCGCCGATGCGGAACTCCCGCATCAGCCGGTTCCGCGACGGGAACGCCTGCCCGTCCGGCAGGTCCAGATCGCGGGCGGTGGGCAACAGTGCCTCGATGGGCTGCGGGTAGCGGGTGCCGTTGATGGTCGGGGCAGTCACGACGAAACCTCCGAGGTGTCGGTGGGGGCGTAGATCAGGCCGAACAGGGCGTCTTGCAGCGCCAGCAGGTCAGCGCCGCACCCGTCGTACGGTTCGGTCATCGGCGGGTAGCCGTGCTCGGCGAGCACCCGAGCCACATCGAGCGCCAGGCCGAACGTGAAGCGCGGGTCATTGGCGGGGCGGGGGATCGGGTAGCGGCGCATCAGGCGGCCACCTCCTGCGGGTAGGCGCATTCGGTGCACTCGCCGAGCGAGCGCGGGATGTAGTAGGGCCGCACCCGGCCGCAGGTCGGGCAGGTACGGCGAGCCAGCAGCGCGGCCCGGACGGCGCGCAGTTGCGCGGGGGTGGCGGTGCGTTTTGGGCGGGCAAGGTCGACCCGGTACAGGTAGGCAGCGCGGGTGCCGCCCACGCCGCGCCAGAGCACCTGAGCGGCGATCGGCTGACCACCGGGCCGCAGCCCGGCGGCGGCCAGTTGGCGGCGGGTGGCGTAGCCCGGCGGGGCGCCGCGCCACCAGTAGGTGGGGATGCCGTACTTCGACCCGCTCGGGTCGTAGTAGGCGGCGCGGATGCGGGACATCAGGCCGCGCGGTTCGGGCCGGTGGTGCGGGTGGTCAGGTCGGCTGCGGCGCGGGTCACGCGGGCTTCGGCCCGGCGCAGCCTGCGCCAGTCCAGGGCGGTCGGTCCGCCGTGGTCCTCGGCGTTGAGCATGGTGATTTCGGCGTCGAGCACGTCCAGTTCGGCCGCGATCAGCGGCCACTCCGACTCGATCGCGGCCAGGTCGGTGGCGGTCGGCTCGGCGGTGACGGCAACGAGGTGTTTCCTCACGGGGAACCTCCGGTACAGGTCGAAACAGCGGGGGAAACCTCGGATCCGGGCCGGTGACGCCACCGGGCAACCGGGCAACGTCACCGGCCCCGATCCGAGGTTGTGCAGCACGCGCTATCCGCTCCGCTCGCCCTGCTCGCCCGGGACCTACCGGGGTCGACCACCAGGTGGCTCAAGGCAGAGATGCCGCTCGGCGGCCTCACGCGCGCTTGTTCCTGTCGCTGTGGAGTTGGTCAATGAACGACCTGATCCGGCGTCCCATGGGCGTACGGCAACGAGTGCCGCCGTTCCCCGAGCCATCCGGCCGGCTACAACTTGGCGTTGTATTCGTGACGCTACAACGCCACGTTGTATTCGCGCAAGCACCTGTACCGCGTAGGCTTGTACTGATGACTGCCGCTGACCTGCCCACCGATTGGTGGACCACGGACCACGTACGCACCTACTTGGCCTCAGTAGGTGCCCCGATCAGTCGCGCAACCTGGGCTTCCTACGTGTCACGCGGGCAGGCTCCCGCACCTGATCGGATGTTCGGACGGTCCCCGGCCTGGCAGCCCGAGACGATCCGGAAGTGGCAGGCCGAGAGGCCGCGTAGAGGCACCACCGGCTAGGTCGGATCATCTGTGCCTCCTGTCCTCGGCTTCCGTCTGCGGCGGCACCTTGCTCGCCTGCCAATGAGACTGCCCGGTGGGTGGCGAGCTGGGCAGGTCCTACGCACGGACACGAAGGACACGGCCTATGTCCACTGAGGTCCCACGGCAGTTCAAGCCCAATCTCGTGCTGGTCAACCGCCGCAAGACGGCCGGCTGGGAGTCGCGTAAGCGCGCCGCGCGAGAGCTGCACCGCGTAGGCCAACAGCGGGGCATCCGGGAGACGCCGACGGTCGAGGCCATCGAAAAAGCGATGTACCGCCATGAGACCGGGCGCGTAGCGGTCACCGACCCGATCTACCGGCAGCTCTACTGCCTGGCGTACGGAGCAAAACCCCACGATCTGTTCGGCGAGCTGACCAGCGGCGCTGAGGACCGGCCCCACTTCACGGCGCGATCCCACAAGTTCGTGACGGCGTTCGTCGGCGCTGAGGGTGTAGCCCGGTTGCGGGACAGCGCCGGCTGCGCGCCAGCCGTGGGGGAGTGGCACACCTGCTATTCAGCACCCGTTGAGCACCCGGAAGGCGACTGCACCCTGTACGTCTGGCCGTGCGGGTCAGCAATCTTTCACCTTGTCGAGCAAGTTCAGTTGTCCACGATCGCGGCACTCGCCGCGTGGCGGGAGGTGTCGTACGGCGACAACATCAAATGGGCTATCGATTACCTCGCACCCATCGCGCCAGCCGAGGATGAGTCTGCGGTGTATGTCCTTGGCGCTCATTGGGTTATAGAGCCAGCGTGGCCGGCTGAGTTGTTAGACGCCGCGCTCCGTGTCATGTCGACGCCAAAGGTATTGCTGCACCGTGGCCGCGCGATGGACGACGAACACCTGGCGCATGCCGAACTGATCGAGCAGTCGTTGCTCTCCGAGGCGTACGACCACGTAGGCATCGAATCATTCGGCGTACGCGGGATATCGGTGGGCTACGCCTCCTGGTCCGGGGTCGTGTACCACCCGATCTCAGCCGAGCGTTCCCTGACGGAAGCCGAGCTGATCGCCTGCGAGCTTGCGATTCAGTCCATGTGGGCGTATAGCGACGCGATCGCCCGTCAGGTAGAGCAGGGGCGAGATCCACAGGTGCCGCCGGAATATAGTTGGCGCTACCTTCGGGGAGCACGCTCCCGGCTCACTGTTTCCCGCCTGCGGGAGACCGGGCAGCATCAGGCCATGCGCCGAGCGATCCTGCGGACGTGTGACCTAATGCCAGCCCTAGATCAAGCCATCGAAACCCTCCGTGATACGGATCGAGGTTGAGCCAATGACATCGGGCCGCCCCGTGCTTGTCGTGACCGACATGCAAAACGGCTTCGTGCGAGAGCAGTCGGCGCACATCGTTCCTGTCGTTGCCGACTTGGTGCGCCGTTGGCAGACAGCCGGCGGCGACACGCTTTTTACCCGCTACCTGAACTATCCGGGCAGTCCCTTCGAGCGCTTCTTTGGCTGGTACCGGCTTCAGTCTTCTCCAGATATTGATTTTGTGCCCGAGTTGCACCCTTACGTGAGTCAAGGTGTAGTGCTCGATAAAAGAATCTATAGCCCATTCACCTCGGAGGGTGTGGCGCTATTCAGGCAGCGGGGATGGGAAGAGTTCTACTTCTGCGGCATTGCCACCGAAAGCTGCGTCCTAAAGGGGGCCGTGGACGCATTCGAGCACAACTTAACGCCGTGGCTAATTGCAGATGCATCGGCAAGCCACGCGGGCATTGAGGCACACGAGGCAGGGCTGCTGGTCGCACGACGGTTCATCGGTCCCGGTCAGGTGATCCGGCTGGCCGACATTCCCGCCCCGCTCATCGACCTGTCACCGCAGTCACCGCCGTCACCGGATCCACTTTGAGCTGCGGAAACGCCCCGAACCTTGGTGACACGGCGGTGACACCGAACGGACGTAGGACGGCAAGTTGTCTGTTCTGGTAGGGCGAGCGATGGCAACACATGATCCCGGAGAGGACCGCACCCGCTGATGTCATCATCGCCGATCGAGATGCTGCTGCCCCACCGGCCCGTCCCAGCCGCCGCCCAAACGGTTGCACGCAAGGGTGTGGTTAGTCGGCGAGGCTGGGCGTAATCAGCGGCCACCAACGGCGGCCTCGGAATCCTTTGGGATTCGGTACGGCTTGCTCCAGTGATGAATGATGGCTGCCAACGCGAATGCGGAGGCAATCAGCACGTCGGCCCAGAGAAGCTTGAGTTGACCCCCGAGGGCGGTGATGTATCCCGCGGACCACGTCGCACAGACATAGATATGGTCGACCGACCATGCCATCACCAGCCAGCGAGGGGCATCACCACGCCACTGCCGCCTGGGCGGTTTCGCCCGATGGTCCCGGCTCCGTCGATCCCACCACTCAAGCAACAATAAACCCGCCGCCGCCGACACCCACATCAGCGCGAAGCTGCTCAAGCTGAGCTCTCGCCGCGGCGCCTCGCCACTGAGTACCTCGCCACTGAGTACCAAGAGGTGCCCACTGCCGACCATGAAGACCAACGCGAACAATAGACGCCAGCCGAAGCGCAAGCGATGTCTCTTGACCATCGGCGTTCGGTGGCCCTCGTCGGTGCCACCTTCAGCAGAGACCATGAGTAAAGTATATGCCGGTCTTCTGACGCTGTCGTGCGTCCGGTTTCATGATCGCCTGGCGGCGACAGGCCCCGCGGAGCGTGGCCATCCGATCAGGCCCTGGGCAGGGTCTGTCAAGTTAACCTCGCCCCGGCAGCCAACGCCGCAGTGAGGGCAGTGTCGTGCCTGCTCATCAGCGGTCACCAGGTGAACCACCGGCCCGTCGGGGTCGTCGGCGACCCCGACCACCGCCAGGCCATCAAGGCCCAGCAGCCGCGCATCCTCACCCAGGGTCCACTCAGGACAGCTGCCGGCTTCCACGACCCCCACTAACCTCGAAGAGCCGCGATGGCCCAGCGTCGCTACATCCTTCCAAACGGCGTGCTGCGGTCGCCAAGCGTGCCAGCGCCCGGGGACCAGGTGGGGACCACACGGTGTGCACGATGGTGGCCGGCATGCCGTCGACTGCACGGCCTGATCTTGGGGATAGCGTGTGTGACGTGCGGGAACGCTTAGCGAATCGTCCTGGGGGTCAAGGGGTCGTCGGTTCAAATCCGGCCGTCCCGACGCAGGTCAGAGGCCATTCGGGATCTTCCGGATGGCCTCTTCTGATCTTGTACAGCAGCAAAGTACAGCAATGGCTCATTGATCGAGGCTTTCGCCGAGCTTCCGCAGGGCCTCGCGTGTGGCCTTGGATGAGACCTGGCTGTAGATCTCCATCGTGATCGAGAAGTCCGCGTGCCTGAGGATCGCCATCGCGATCCGGGGATGGACGTCCAGGTCGACCAGCAGCGAACCGCAGGTGCGTCGGGCGTCGTGAACGGTGATCTTAGGGACGCCGGCGCGGGCGATGCGGCTGTCGTAGGACCGGTTGAAGTTGCGTGGCTCGACGGGCAGTCCGTAGCGGGTCGTAAAGATCATGCCTGTGTCGTGCCAGGCATCGCCGGCCTTCTCCTCGGCCGTCTCCTGTTGCCGGTAGCGGTGCCGTAGCGCGGTGACGCAGATGGCCGGCAGTGGTAGGGGAGCGTCGGATTCCTCGGTCTTGGTGGCTCGGTGCAGCAGCCGGCCGCGTACCCGCTGGAGCTGCTTGTCGATGACGAGGTTGATGTCGTGGTTGTCGCGGCAGTGCTCGCAGAGTTCCTCGCCGTGTGGGGTGCAGGGCTTGTCCCAGCCGTCCCACTCGATGTGGTCCCAGGTGAGGCCGAGGACTTCGCCCTTGCGTAGACCGAGGACGAGGACCAGGACGTAGGCGGCGTACAGGTAGTCGTCGCCGTCGCGGGATGCCTCCAGGAAGGCGCGAGCCTCGTCGCTGCTCCACGCCTTGCCCTTGCGGGCGCGGATCGGCGGGAGCCTTACGAGAGCCGCGACGTTTTTCACGACCAGTTCCTCCACGACAGCCTGAGAGAGCGCCGAGCGGAGAACAGCGCGGATTCCTTTGACGGTGCGAGCCGAGGGAAGGTCCTGGCAACACCGGCCAACCGCGCAGCATTTCCGGTTCTTCGGTGGCCGGCGATCGTCCTTCCCCTGGGCGCAGCACTGGCACGTCTTCGCGACTTTGTTCAGCCAGGTCTGCACCTCCCGTACGGACAGCCGGCCGTCGAGTCGCTTGGCACCAAGTCCGGGAACGATATAGAGGCGACTCAGGGTTTCGTAGGTGGCATACGTCAGCGGGGCGAGGTTCGGCTCCACGATTTCGTCGAGCCAGTACGTCATGTAGCTCGCCAGCGTCGGGACGTTCGTGGCAACCGGGCCGGCCTTGGCTTGCTGGTGCAACCTCACCCACTTGTCGTGGACCTCATCGCGGGTCTTGCCGTAGACGTACTTGCGAGCGCGTTTGCCGTCCGGCTTGGTGACCCAGACGTAGGCGGCGAAACCGTTCCGGTACGGGAAGATCGAGCCTTCGCCGTTTGCGCGTTTGCCGGGCATCAGGCCGCCTCCTGCCGCTCGATCTGGGCTTGGATGTACTCATCGATCCATTCCGGCAGGATGCGGCGGTACTTGCCGTCCTTGATCGAGCGCAGTTCCCCGGTGGCGATCTTCATCTTCACCTTGGACAAGCCGTAGCCAAGGATGGCCGCGACCTCGGCCGGGGAATGCCACTTCGGAACGATCTGAACCGGGCGTCTATCCATGTGGTGC
>NZ_JBLROA010000072.1:0-29768 GCF_047921505.1 Micromonospora sp. SL1-18
GTCATCGGGCTAACGCCGCCATGATCATGGTGAGGCTGATGGCCAGCAGGACGATCACGGCGAACACGACGCGCGGCCCCCCTTGCTGTGAACGCTGATGGAGCTGCCGCAGCAGCTGTATGGGTTGGTTCCAGACGGTTACAGCAGCATGACGGCCACGCCGGCGCGCTGGTTTGCTGCGGGTCGTTGAGTACGCCACCGGGTTGCCTCCGAGGGAGCGTCTGGTGCGCTGTTCGGGTGAGCGGGACACATGTTCGTGTCGTCTGCATCGAGGCCGCGCACCTCGACCTTCCACCCATGACAAGCGGTATGCCCCCCATGTTGTCGTTACATCTGAGTGAGTGACCATGCGCATATGGTGATCGTGATGTGGCGCCGCTGGTCCTGCTTCCCGAAGCGGCTGCGGTACCTGGGCCGCGTTGATGCCGCTTGCCGCCTGACTCGCTCGCGGACTCCCATGCTCCCGTTACGGTTCGGCACGCTCGCCCCCGACGATGCGGTGCGATCGGAGATCCTGACGCCGCTTGGTGAGCGAGGTGCCGCACGATTGGATCACCTGGACGGCCTCGTTGAGCTGCAACTGAAGCTGAGCGCCGACCAGGACGCGGCGCTTCGCGAACTACTCGCCTCATCGCCCGCACTGCTCGGGCTGGCCGGAGAGACCCGACAGGACGCGGCGGACCTCAACCTGCGCATCAGCGTCGGTGAGCAGGTGACTGAAGGGCAGGCCGAGCAGCGTACGGCACTCGACGCTCAGGTGGCCGGCCGACTGAAGCCGCTCGCAGTCGACCACCGCTCGCGCCTCGGGGACGACGTCACGGTGCTCACCCACTACTCATCAGCGGCGGAGTCACGAGTGGTCAGCGGTAGCATCGCCAAGCGTATGGATCGCCAGGATTCGACGTTTGCGCGTAGGCGCCCGAGCCGTACGTGTCGTGGCAGGCGACGTCCATGTCGACGGCGGACGCTAAGAGAAGACGCGTGCATTGCCAACGGCCGTCGTTGCGGGCCTCGGCCGAACTCCCGGCGGTATGCCGATCGCAGTACTGCTGAGCCATAGTCGCCACCCCGTCGTTGCTCGACGGGCCGAGCAGGACCGGACTCGGGCTTCGGGTCTGCGTCGGCGTGGTGACTGTGGGTGTCGGGGGCGGCGTGGCGGAACGTGTGACTGACGGTCTGGCGCCAGGCGTTGCGGAATGCGTGACCGACCGTCTGGTCCTGGGCGTGGCGGAGGAACTGCCCGGTGTCGCGGAACTCGGCGCGGTCGACGGCATCTCCGGGAGAGTGATCGGCTCCTCAGACGCGTCCGGCGGGATGGTCACGGTCGACAGCGGCAGCACGCCTTCCGACCTGTCCCCGCCTTCCGGCGGCGCACCCGACCCCATCATGAACGGCAGAGCGCAGAGCAGCATCCCCAAGGCGAGCCCGCCGACCGCGATCAGCCAGCGCCGCCGGCTGACCGGCCGCGGGCGGGCATCAAGCTCCCGATTGCGCTGCACTCGGGGCTGGCCGTCCTCGAACGCCTCGGGGTCCTGGGCGTCGGGCTCCGCCCGGCGGTACTCGTTGCGGCCGGGGTAATCGTCGTGCGGGTGGTGTTCCCCGGGGGCGTAGCCCACCTCCGGTAGTACGTATGTGTCCTGCAGCGCAGCGTACGCGTACGTGTACGCGTCCTCGTGGACCGGACCGGCATCGACCGGTCCATACGGCTCCTGGGCCCGCCGTTGCTCCCGGTAGGCCCGCTGGTGCTCGTCGTACTGATAGTTCTGGTCGGGCTCGTAACGCTCCGGTTCGGGGTAGGCCACCGGGTCGGACCGCCGATACGCGTGCTCGTGCTGACCGTACGCCCCGTCGTACTGCTCGGACTCATCCTCGTCCTGCTGCTGTGCCCAGTGCCTTGCGTGCCGCCCTTCGTGCTCCTGGTTCGGCTCCTCCGGTCGGTACGACTCCTCGTACGGGTCCGAAACGTCCTCGCGCCACTGCGGTCCGGGAGCCGCCTGCCAGTCGTCGTACGTGCCCGAGTCGCTTGATGGCGGTCGCGACAGTTGAGAGATCCAGCTGTCTATGTCACTCGCCGGGTCGTGAACGTGGGCGGCCCCATCGGCGGGGCGAGCGGTCGATCTCTCGGCCACGGTCGCCGGCCTCCTCTGAATGCACAGGTGCGGACAGCTAGTTGACCCTACTCACCATCAGCCAAAAGTCCACCCGACCCATCCCGCGAACAGACAACCGACGACCTCCGCCTGCCCCGAGCAGCATGACCAAATCCGGGCTCAACAAGGTCATGGCCGCATCCGCCGCCGATGGGCCACCCGGGTGTACCCACCATCCTCTACGCGGACATCAACGACGGATCCGACGCCGTCACCACCCTGCTCAGCGGCGAGGGCTGCTGGCTGGTCTGCCAGCCTTCCGATCAGGCGTCACGGCGCACATCGGGTTCTCGTGCGCGAGGTGCCTGTAGGCGCACAGCGCATGCGGCAGGGGCATCAGGTGGGCCTAGCGGGCTGACACAGCAACTCGCCCGTGGCCGGATCCTGGCACAGGTATCGGCGGCCCTCAGGTCAGCGGGCTCGCAAAACGCACACCACATGGATCATCGCCTGCAACACGTCCGGCGACGCGCCCCTCGATCTGCTCGCGCAGCACCTCAGCTTGACCAGCGCCGCTACAACAGACGACGGCGGCCATGCCAGCTGAGGGCGTGGCCGCCGATTCAGACGATATGGGGGGCTACTTCCGGGAGGCGGAGAGCACGCTGGCGAGGACCCAACCGACGAACAGTCCGTAGATCCCACCGCCGGCGGCCCAGTCGAAGGCGCCGCGCAGGCTGGCATTCACCTGGATGAACGCGGCAAGGAGGCTGACGGACGCCGCGGCGAAGACGTAGGCTCCCCAGCTCGAGAAGAACAGCCTCGCGCTGCGCGGTGACGCTGCCTCAACCATGAGGGACACGAAGACGCCGGTCAGCACGACGAGCAGGATTGCCTTGATGTCGTTGGCGAGGATGGTCCGCACCGACTCATCCGAGCTGAACGACCAGGTCGGCCACGACAACTGCTTGAGAAAGAATCCCCACGCGTCGTTTGACGTGTGGTTCTTCGCCCAGTCGGTGTAGGCCGGGTTACCGAATGCGATCACCAGAGTCAGGGCGGCGAGTACCCCTGTGCCCGTCACGGTACGGGCCCGCCCGGCTGCAGTGGTAGCCATACGGACAGTGTGAGGTATGACCCCGGGCGAAGCAATCCACGATGGTAGATTGCCGCCAGAGACATCAACGACACCCGTAGTGGATAGCAGTCAGCCGGCCGCAAGTCACAGGTGGCCTGGCGATCTACGCTGCCTCGGTGCGAGGAACAACTGGCCATTCGCGTTAGCGCCGCGTCAACCAGTACGCCCTACCGGCCTTGGCCCGTCCGGGAAGGCTGGTAGCCCTTTCACCCACGGCACCGGTGAGCCGCCTGCCCAGCCTTGACCCTGGCGCCGCCCACACACCCGCCCGAACCCCTGCCGGAAGACGGGGCAGAAACGACGTCACCAGGTCAGCCCTGACGCTTCTGCCGTGGAGGCCTGGGCACCGACGCCAGGTGCGGCCATCGGGCGGACACGTCGAGCACTCCCATCCACCGCGGCCGGCTCGGCCAGATTACCCGAGTCCGCCTCATGTTCGAGAGTCCATGCCTTGTAACCTGCAGATACCTGCCACCGGACAACGGTGGCGGAACTGCCGGGATAGGTAGCATGCCGATCATGAGCGACGGGCAGATCGGCGAGGGCGGTCGGGAAAGCGGGCGCATCGCCCGGCCGGTCGTGCTGCTGTCGCAGCACTTCACCGCGAGACAGTGCCCCCCCCCTGAGGCACCTCCTCGCCGCGCGGGTCACGGCCGCCGGCCTGCCCGGCGACGACGGTGATGACTTCGTGCTAGCCGTTCACGAACTGGTGACCAACGCGGTACGCCACGGCGGCGGATCAGGACACCTGGACCTTCGGCAGGTGGACGACGTTCTGGTGTGTGAGGTCACCGATCACGGCGCAGGCACTGACGCGCTGCCCGTGGACCTGCCGCCAGCGCACGTGCCGGGCGGCCGGGGGCTCTGGCTTGCCCATCAGTTGACCGGCGCGCTGATGCTGACCCGCAGGCCCGACGGGATCACCGCCACAGTGAGCGTCCGCCTGACCCGTCAGACGGCCGCCGTCCTGGCACAGCAGTCAGCTGCCGTCGGGGGCGGCGGTATGGTTGACGCGTCCGCAATGGAGGGTGAGCAGGAATGAATCCAGAGCTGACCTGGCAGCACCAGATCCACACCGAAGGCGACCGCAGAACCGTTGTGCCGTACGGCGAAATCGACATGAACGGCGCCCCACGGCTACAGGACCTCCTGCACACGGCGGTCGACAACGCCGACATCGTTGAGATCGACGCGACCGCGGTGACCTTCATCGACTCAAGCGTCATCAGCGCACTAATTACCGCGCGGAACACGGCGACGACAACCGGACGGCACCTTTCGCTGGTCAACGCCAGCCCCCAGGTCCACCGGATTCTCGATGTCACCGGCGTACTCAACGCCCTGACCGCAAGTCCGGCCGCACACAGGAGGCCTCTGCAAGCGGGACGTAGCACGCCAGCTCCAGCGAGATAACGATCATGGCAACCGGTGTGGGACCAGCCATGGTGAACACCCCAACGGGCCGATTCGATCGGCGCGCGCCGCACACAGGACGCACCAGACTGATGGCTGCGGCATCGGCGCGGCGGGCGAAGAGGTTCGCCGGTTAGCGGCGATCCGCGTCGAGTGCCAGCAGGCCCTGCGCCTGTACCACGGAGACCGACAGGGTCTTGTAGCCGACATCGTCGAAGAGCACGGTCATGCGGTCCCGCCAGCGTCGAGCTCAGCCTACTTGACCCACTCCCGAACCGCGATCTCCGTCAGGTCCGAAATCCTTCGCAACCTGCCCGATCGCCCGATCTCCGCGCTAGGACAAGCCCCGTTCGTGCTCACGCCGACGCCGCGTGGGCCCGGATGATGTGCTCACCGTGAATGACGCCGGACGGCTTCTGCATCCTCATGCCAAGCGCCGTCCAACAATCCTGTCGTCGCTCAGGGAATTCGGCTCTGAGGCAGATTTGGTGGTTCTGTCTGGAGCGGAGTTTCGAAGCAGGCGAGCCAGTTGGTCAGAAGCGATTCCAGGCGAGCGGCATCGTCTGGCGTCAGGAGGTTGAGGAGGCGGCGTTCGTTGCGCATGTGATCGGTGAACGCTTGGTCGATCAGGTCGCGGCCTGCTTTGGTGAGCGCGATCACCCGGCCCCGACCGTCGCTCATGCTGGGGCGTCGGGTGACCAGTCCGTCGCGTTCGAGTCGATCGATGCGCTTGGTCATGGCACCAGTCGTGACCATGGTGAATGCGGCGAGCTCGCCGGGTGCCCGTTCGAAGGGGTCGCCCGCGCGTCGCAGAGCGGCGAGGACGTCGAACTCGCCTTCCCCGAGCCCGTATCGCCGATATACGACGCGGAGCTCCTCCGTGAGGTGGCCGGCGAGGCGGTGCAGTCGGCCGATGACGCCCTGCGGGCTCACGTCTAGGTCAGGCCGCTCGCGGGTCCACGCCTGCTGGATGCGGGCGACGTGGTCGAGGCGCTCGGTCATGACAGCGACTATAGCTTCCACGGAAGCTATAGTCGCTTCCGTGGAAGCTACTCTTCGATGGGTGTCCGTCACGGCGATCGCGCCAATTGCGTGGGGAGCGACCTACTTCGTCACCCACCGGTTCCTGCCGGCCGACTATCCGCTGTACGGCGCGGTCATCCGGGCCCTGCCGGCCGGTCTCCTGCTCCTGCTCTTGCGCCGGGCTGTTCCCCACGGTTCGTGGTGGTGGAAGTCGCTGGTACTCGGCACCCTGAACATGGGCGCCTTCTTCGCGCTGGTCTACCTAGCGGCGCAGGCTTTGCCTACGAGCATCGCCTCGACGATCATGGCGACAGCCCCGGTGGTGATGATGTTGATCGCTTGGGCTGCGCTGGCCGAACGCCCATGCGCGGCGCACCTCGTCGGCGCGGGCATTGGGATCGGCGGCGTCTGCCTGATGCTGTTGAACGGCTCGGCAGCCGTCGATTTCTCCGGCGTGCTCGCCTCCATCGCGGCCATGGTGATGTCCTCCCTTGGCTACATACTCGCCAAGAAGTGGAGCGCGGGATCCGACGTGATCTCGCTGACCTCGTGGCAGCTCATGGCCGGAGGTGTCATCCTGCTACCCGTCGCCGTCGCAACAGAGGGGGCACCGCCCACTCTGGATCTACCTGCGGCCATCGGCTTCGCATACGTGACGGTAGTAGCGACGGCCCTCGCTTTCGCCGCCTGGTTCACCGGACTGCGGCACCTGAGCGCCGGCACCGTCGGGCTCGTCGGGCTACTGAATCCAATGACGGGGGTCCTGCTCGGTGCCGCGATCGCCGGCGAAACGCTCGCACCACGACAGATCTGCGGGATCGTGCTGGTATTCCTCGGAATTCTTCTCGGACAACCCCTCACGCTGCGTCTGCTTGCGCTCACACGAGGCACCCGAGACAGACGGAACGACGACCGGTCCTCGCTATGCGCACCGTCGACGCCGTCGGGACGGCTTCCCGATGCGAATCGCACACATTCTTCACAGCCGACCGGTTAGCTGCTGCTCACCACGACAGCGACCACACCGATGGAGATCACGGGATGTTTGACTACGACGGCCGGACGGGGTACGAACCGATCAGCGACGTCGAGCGCAAGGAGTTCCACGAGCGGGCTTCCTGCTGCTGCGCGGCGTGCTGACCAAGGAGCACTGCGCGGCGCCGGAGCAGGCGGTGGACCGAGTCCACGCGGTCCTTGCCCGGCGCTGTCCGCCTCCGCGCTGAGTTGCTGCCTGCTCTTGGGACCGGGGGTGGCCATGGGCGCAGGGCCCGCGACCGAGAGCGGGGCCATGGCGGCCGCTCCGACACCAACGCAGACGGGCGTCGTCCCTATCGACTGGGCAAGGTTCGCAGGGGTTCTTCCCCACGATGCCGGGTCGCAGCGGATGAGGAAGATCCGCCTCAACTCCAACCGGTACGCCCTCACGGGCTGGTCCTGACTTCCGCAGTTCGTAGGCATGCAGGGGCTGCTTGAGCGGCATCGTCGCTGGTCGCGGGCTTGGGTAGGGTCGGCAGGGTGTGGAAGGCGTGGGCACACGCTTCCTCTGGTCCGGTTTGGATCTTCCTGGGGAGATCGTTCATGCTGTGGGCATGTACTTGCGGACCACTCAGCGGAAGAACAAGGACGGCACGGTGGTCCGCTACGTGCAGCTCGCGCACAATCGCCGGGTGGGCGGCACCACGCAGGCCGAGGTGCTGCACAACTTCGGCCGCGAGGACCGGCTCGATACCGCCGGACTGCGCCGCCTGGTCGCCTCGATCAACCGGTACCTCGGCGAGGACGGCGCCGACGTGTCCGCACCGGCGGGCGGCGGGCTGGAGGTCACCGCTTCCCTGCCGATTGGGGCGGTGTGGCTGCTCGAGGGCCTGTGGCGGCAGCTGGAGATCGACCGGGCCCTGGTCAAGATTCTGGGCGAGCGCCGCTTTCGCACCGACGTCGAGCGGGTGCTGTTCGCGCTGGTCGCCAACCGCGCGATCGCCCCGGCCTCCAAGCTGTCGGCCGCTGAGTGGGCCAGCCGCGACGCGTCGATACCCGGACTCGCGGCCATGGACGAGGACCAGGCATACCGGGCGATGGACCTGCTGGTGGAGGCCGACGCCCAGGCCGAGGTGCAGGAAGCGGTGTTCTTCGCGGTGGCGAACCTGCTGAACCTCGAGGTGGACCTGCTGTTCTTCGATACCACGAACACCTACTTCGAGCGCGATGAGCCCGACGCGGGCGAAACCCCCTTCCGCGCCTACGGCAAGAGCAAGGACCACCGCGACGACCTGCCGCAGATCACCATCGGACTGGCCGTCACCAAGGAGGGCGTGCCGGTCCGTTGCTGGGGCTGGCCCGGCGGGACCAGGGACCAGGCGATCCTGCCGCAGGTCAAGGACGACATGCGCGACTGGAAGCTCGGCCGGGTGATCACCGTGGTCGACCGCGGGTTCTCCTCGGCGGACAACCTGTCCTACCTCACACGGGCCGGCGGCCACTACATCGCCGGGATGCGCATGCGCGACGGGAACGACCTGGCCGAGGCCGCGCTCGCGCGCCAGGGCCGCTACCAGGACGTCCGCGACAACCTGCGCGTCAAGGAGGTCCGGCTCGACCAGGCCCCGGGGCGGCGCTTCGTCATCTGCCACAACCCCGCCCAGGCCGAACGCGACCGCCGCCACCGCGAAGAGGCACTCACCAGGATCGAGGCCGAACTGGAGCGCATCAAGGCCCAGCGCGACCGCGACGCCAAGCGCCTGACCAGCGCCAAGGCCCGCGAACGGGCGGAGGCCGCGCACGTGCGCGCTGAGTGCGCCCTGATCGAACATCCCACCCTGAAGCGGTGGTTGAGGACATCGAAGAACGGCCGCCTGGCCATCGACCGCGCCAAGGTCAAGGCCGAGGAGCGTCTGGACGGCAGGTACCTGCTGACCAGCTCCGACCCCCATCTGAGCGCGGAGGAGATCGCGGTCGGCTACAAGGCGCTCCTGGAAGCGGAGCGCGGATTTCGCGATCTGAAGACCGTGCTGGAGCTGCGGCCCGTCTTCCACCGCCTTGAGCACCGCATCCGCGCCCACGTGCTGCTGTGCTGGCTCGCCCTGCTGCTGATCCGCGTCGCGGAACGCTCCACCGGAAGCACCTGGAACCGCATCGGCAACGAACTCGGCCGCGTCCACGAGGTCACCCTGACCGGCGAGGCCGGACGGATCACCCAGACCACCCCGCTCACCGCCGAACAGACGAGCATCTACCGCGACTGCGGCATCAAACCCCCACCCCGGATCACCACCGCAGACCCCGTCTGACCTGCGACAACCCGACCGCGCGGGCACACGCCCACACGGCGCAGAAGCACGCGTTCCCGCAGCTCAGAGCAGGCTTTCCCGGCCAACGGATGCCCACCTACTGCGGAAGCCAGGCTGGTGGGCGACACGCTTTGCCGGCCAGACCGAGGCCGACGTGCTGGACCTCGGGGCGGCGCTGTTGGAGGCCGTGCTGGCCGAGGCGCGCCGGCTGGAGCTGGAGCACGTGACCGTCCACTCGAGCGACCGGGCGGTGCCCTTCTACGAGCGCCTGGGCTTCCAGCACGACCGACGCCTGCTCTACTGGAAACCGGAGTGAAGGCCGTCAGTGCCCGGTTACCCGGTGCCGGTCAGTTCGGCCAGGTCGACCGCGGCGACGAGTTGGGCTAGCGCGGGCTCCCCGGCGAGGTCCAGGGGCAGCAGTTCGCCGGTACGCGGTCGCGGGTTGAGCAGCAGTTCCCGGCTGGTGTCGTGGACGATCGCGGCGGCGTCGGCTGCCTGCCACTGCACCCCGCGCAGCGCGGACCGGTCGAACATCGCCGCGAGCAGGCAGGAGACCCGCGGCCGGCCGTACGCGTCCAGGCCGTCGGCGCGCAGAACGGCCACCCGGACTGCGGCGACGCCGGGGGCGACGGCCAGGGCCTCGCGTACTGTGACCAGGACCTGGCCGCAGACGAACAGCTTGTAGTAGGCGGCGCGGTCACGCTGCGGCAGCTTGCGCAGCGACAGGTTGCCGGCCTGCGTGGTAGTGGGCATCCGCTCGGGCACCAGCTGGTCGGCGCCGGGCACGAGCACCGCCAGGGAGACCTCGTCGCCGCTGACCCCGACCGCCGCGCTGGGTGCCTCGTTGTCTTCGAACGCCTCCTCCAGGGTCTCCAACACCACCTCGGGCACGTTGGCGCAGAGCTGGTGCCAGCGCTGGTCGAGGTACTGCTGCCAGGCGGTCTGCTGCTCAAGCCGGGTGGCCCACTGCCGTTGCACCTCGGCCTCGGTCCACTGCGCCGCCTGCTGCTTGGCCTGCGCCCGCCGGGCACGCTCGAAGAGCCCGATCCCGGCTAGGGCGTGGCTCTCGTAGTGCTTGCGGATGCTGTCCCAGTCGGGCGGAGCGGGTTCCGGCGCGATCGGCCGGGCGGCGGGCGGAAAGTCCACCCGGTGCAGCTCGAGGATGCGATGGAAAGCGTGGGCGAGGCGGTGCGCCTCCTCCGCCCGCTGCGCCTGCGCCGCCTGACGCTGCTGGGCGGCGAGCTGCCGCTGGTAGCTCGCTGCGGAGGCGGCCCGGCCACCGCCGGACCGGCCGCGTGGGCCGCCGAGGGAGGTGTAGAAGCCGACCGGCCCGACGCCGGTGGAGAAGCCGGTACGGCCGCCGCCGACATGGATCCGCGCGGCGCGCGGACCGAGGCTGGTGCGGATCCCCCGCGACGAGGCCCGGATGCGCACCCCTGGCGCCAGCTTGATGGAGAACCCCACCCGTCGACCATAGGCCGGCTCGACCTACTGATCGTTCATCCCGCAGCCCGACCGGCACTCCGACGGTCGGTCAGCTCATCTGGCAATCCGGACATCACTGGGCGTCGAAGCGTCGACACAGATGGTGTCCGACTGGCCTCTGGAAATTGTTGAGCCCGCAAGCACACTGGGAGGAGTGACGAACCAACCCCCGCAGGGCCCCTGGCAACCGGTGCCGCCACCGCCGCCACCGCCTCCCTCGTCGTGGCAGCCGCCGACCGCCCAGTTCGGACGGGTCCCGCCGTACCCGACGGCGCAAACCCCGGCTGCCGGAGGAAACGCGCGGGAGGGGCGGGCAGGTCAGGCGTCACCCCCGGGGGCGCGGGGCAAGGGCCCGAGGCGACCCGCCACTCGTGGGCAGAAGATCGCCGGGGGATTCCTCGGACTGGTCCTGCTGTGCTGCTGCGGCAGTGGGCTCGCCGTCGTCAACGGCTCGGGTGACGACAAGCCGGCCGCCAACGAATCCGCATCGGCGGTGCGGGCGCTGGCCGAGCCGTCCGTCTCCCAGTCGGAAAGCCACACGCCGCCGACTGAGTCGCCACGCGCGGTGCCCACGACCGGGTCGCCGAGCCCCACGGCCAGGACCAGCAGGCCCAGCCCGGCACCGAAGCCGACGCGGAGCAGCCCCAAACCGACGCCGAAGCGCACCACCAGCGCCCCACGCACGACCAAGCCGACGACGTCGTCAACTCAGAAGGGCGTCCGTCCCGGCGCTTTCTGCAAGCCAGCCGGTGCTTACGGGCTCACCAGCACCGGAAAACTGATGCGGTGCAAGACATCGGCCACGGACAGCCGGCCCCGCTGGCGTGCAGCCTGAGCTGGGCAGAGTCCGGTTTCGCTCACGGAGGCCGTACCCCCGACCGGGACGGCCTCCGTCGTCATTCAGACCAAGCCACCGATCGCCAGGCCGCAAACAACCAGGCCGGCACCACCGTCTGCGACGGCGCGTAGCGCGCTGGCAGGCGTGCCACTCCGGTCGAAGCGCTGGCGCAGATGCTATCCGATTGGCTACTGGCATTTGTTGCGTCGGCAACGGGTCACAGCTGCGAAAGCGCGACGGCTGCCGCCGACACGAAGGCGATCACTATGTCCGGAGTTTGCGCCAACATGACCGCCCGCCACACACGGCTCTCAGGATTCCACCTGCCCTCCAACAGGTAATCAGCGATCAACCACTTCAGCAAATGCACGGTGCCCATAAAGAAGATGAAGAAGCTCAGCAGACCGCTAACAAAAAATGCGGCCAGAAACGGCGCGCCTTCCCAGCCTCCTGGAAGCAGCGATACCGGGAGAATCGCAACAAAAAGCGCAGGAGCCACGATGGCCAGCATGACACCCCACACCGCCATCCTGGCCAGGTAGAAAAGCACCAAATCGTTGATGTCCTCGACAGGCGAGGTGATCTGGCCCATCACCTCATCCCGCCGCTTCTGCGCGCTACCCCCAACACCTAGGAAACGGCCAGCACTACCCGCCAGCCATGGCGCAGGCCACTTCAGGAGATCCATCGATGCCACTTTCATCATGGGCGAACCTCGGCGAACATCGGCTAGTACAGCCGCCCCCAGGGAGACAAATGTGAATTTGCCACGAACTTACATATTTACAGGCAGTGTAGGCGGCTGCGGTTGGGCAGGCTGCCCGGCGGTCCCATCGGTCCCACCGTGCCTGGTGCCAGCGGTGCCGCTTGCAGAAGAACCGGCGGACCCGCAAGTGCAGCACCATCTCCCGGCCCGACAGCGCGGCGTCGAGCAGCCGCCGATCGTACCGGCTGTGGACGCGCCGCGACGGCCTCGCGCACACCGGGCACACTGCGGTCACGCTGCACGTCTGCGCGTAGACCCGGGCCGTGGAGCCCTTGTCCAGCACGTCGGTGACCATTAATCCGGCCAGATGCGGGAGCAGCACCGCAGAAGATCCACAATCGACACGCACCGGATCTACCATCGACCCGCAGCGATCACCACGGCCGTGCCGGAGCCGACTCCAGCTGACCGTTGACATCAACGGGCGTCGTCCACACAGAGCCTCGCCCAGCACCCACCAAACCACGACCCGGCCGTCGTCATCCCGATCAACGCGCCGATACGGCGCCGCTGAATCCTCAGCGGCGTCATCAACGAGTACCAGCGGGCGGCATAATCGGATCAACGAAACCCGAGTTCACAGACGCTGCACAAGTTTGGCACGATACAGGGCCTCATCCACGTGAACCGCCTTCAGCACCCGTATACCGCGGACGGCGACCGCGAGATGCGGCACGCTGGCCGGGTAAAGGGGGCGGCCTCGGCCTGTCACTCGAGCAGTGGTACCCATGCGGCGGCGACGGTTCCGTCGCGTCGCGCCTCGGTGAGCCGTTGAGCCGGAAGCGGCTCGGGGTGCCCTGCCTGCTGCAGGGGACCAACTCCGTAGACGGCGGCGACGGCGCCCAGCGCCCTTGCGGCGGTCGTCCAAGTGGACGGTATCTCGGCGACGCCGTAGGCGAATACGTGACCGGTCGGGTCTTGCAACGCGAGACCCATGGCGTGTAGACCCACACCCCAGGTGGTCACCCTCGCCGGATGTGTCGCCGATGTCCAGCGCGGCAGGCCCAACAAGATCGCCGCCTCCACGTGCGCCTCGCACCGCGCGCCAGTGAGGGTTTCCGTCAACGCGGCGCTGGCTGGCTCGAACCAGGCGACGGCGACCACCACCGGTCCGTCGGTGTGAGGAGGCTCCCCTGGCTGCGGGATGGGAAAAGGAGCAGCCCATGGCTTCTCCTGGCTCGTCACCCACGCGTGCAGCCGTTCACCGCCGCGGCGTTTCGCATCATCGGCGACGGCAAGCACCCATGCATCGTTGACCTTGTCTCGCGCGCCTGAGCGATCCGGGTGGTTTACCGGTGGAGTCGGCTCCGTAGCCCCTGCGCTTTCCACAGCCGGTAATCCATCCGATACCTCTCGCGATGTTGCTGATGTCCACGGGCGGCGTGCGTTCACCGGTTGAGTGGACTTGGGTACTGCCGCAGGTACGGGCCGCCGGCGGTTGAACGCGTCGACTCCATTCGGCAGGAGCGTGATCGGCACGAGCTGGCCTGTCCTGTACATCTGGTACCGGGCACATGTCAGCCAACCCTCCGCACTGTCGCAGTAGTTGTTACGCCAGGCGCTCAAGCTTGCGTTGAGCAGCGGGAAGAGGGGGCAGTCCTGAGCGTGTGAGCAGCCCATGTCGCTCCGATCTGGCCAGCGTCACCCAGGGTGAATGGGTGGGATGGCATGACTTGGAGGGGCAGGTCTCGGTCAGCAAGCATACATACCGTATGGACGAATAGCGATCGGGAGGCGATCACGTCGAACGCCGCTTTGATCAACGGCCTGGTCGCGGTCGGACGTCCGTTGCCCGTGGCCGATGACGCGTCCGCGTCGGCCGTCTGGTTCGCCCGACTGGCGCGGGGCCAGCCCCGCGCCCCGGTCGGCGCCACGCGCCGAGCGTCGGGCGGCGGGCTGATGTGACGTCGGGTGGTGGCTGCCGATATCCGGCAGCCACCACCCAACGGGCGACACGACGGTTTCCGAACAATGCTCTTCGGGCCCGCCGTGCCCCTACATCACCTCGTGTCCGTGGCGGTGAGGGTGAACGGGACTGCCGCGCCCAGCCACAGTTGGGTGAGGATGTATCGGGTTCCGCTCGGGATGGTGCCGGCTTCGTCTGGGGCCGAGGAGGCCGCTGAGCCGAGCAGCGTGCATGACTCGTCGTAGAAGTACAGGTCGAAGTCGTACGGGGTGACGGTGTCGCTGCTCACGTGTACTTTGTGGGCGCCGTCGCCGAAGCTGTCCGGCAGCTGGGTGACCCAGCCGTCCGTGCCCTGCGCTGGTGCCGCCGGCACGGCACAGGTCGTCTTGAACGCCATCGCGGTGATGCCGGTGGCGTCGTCGGCCGTCCCGGTGGACGGGTTTCCGGTGATGATCACGCCGGTCTCGGTCACGGGCGCGTCCGGCGGTAGCGGGGGCAGCGGCTCGACCCCGGTGGCGGTTTGGGAGAAGACCTGCAGTTCGGCGGTCTGCACGTCCGTCTTGGTCTCGCCGAGTGCGGTGTCGGTCCAGAACCGTACGTACTGTGCCTGTATCGGCTGCGGGAGGGTGAACTGCTTGTAGTGCAGGTCGGGTGCGGTCGGCCGAGGTATCTGGTAGGTGAAGGCGTCGGCCTTGGTCAGGGCGGTCTGCCAGTTCGTCCCGTCGGTGGAGGTCTGCAGGGTGAACCCGCGCAGCCCCTCGAATCGGGAGGTGGTGAAGGCGCTGACCTGGATCGACGAGATCTGCGCGGGGGCGGCCAGTTTGATCACGGCGTTGCCGGTGCCGGGGGTGGTTTTCCAGGTGCTGGCCTCGGTGTCGTCGATCAGCCGGGCCGCGCCGGTGGTGGTGGCGGAGACGATGGTGGCGCCGTTGGCGGCCGACGCCAGGTTGGGTGCCAGGGCGAACCGCAAGGCTGAGGTCTTTCCGGCGGTGACCTTGACGCCGGGGAAGGTTCGGGCGCCGAAGCCGTCGGCCGCGATGGTCACCGGGTAGGTGCCGGCGGTGACCGGCGCCGAGAACCTGCCGTCGGCGGACGAGGTTCGCAGCGGCGTGACCCTGGCTTCGAACACGCCGAGCATGATCCGTGCTCCGGGGATGGGTTTGCCGGTGGCGGCGTTGACGACGGTTCCGGTCAGGGTGCCGTTGCGGGCCGGGTTGGTGTGCTCGTAGGAGGGCGTGGGGTCGGTGTCGTCGCCACCGTGGCTGACGGCGTGCAGTCCCAGGCCCCGCGTGGCGAACGCGCCGTACACGACGTCCACGAGGGCGGCGTAGTCGGAGCGGCTGTGGTAGCGGTTGTCCAAGGCGGTGCGGATGGCATCACGCATGTCGATGAACGACGGGTCGGCCGGGGACAGCGGCATCGCGTCGGTGATCAGCCGTGCGGCGATCTCACCGCCAGCGGCATCGCCGTAGCGGGCGACGAGGGCTATGCGCATGTCCCACAGGATCGTGGTCCAGACCTCCCCGTCGGAGTGGACCTCGGGGCCGCCGAGGTCGTAGCCGATATCGCCGTAGCCGGTGGGGTTCTGGTCGTAGCTCCAGTTGCGGATGCCGCGTTCGCTGTTGCCGGTGGCGTGCTGGGCGACCACGGCGGTGGTGGCGAGCTTGTTGCCGTAGAGGTAGTTCAACGCGTACCAGTCGCCCCAGCCCTCACCCATCGAGCCGGACTGGTGGGTGTTGAGGGCATTGTCCTCGCCGCTGACGTACCGGTTGGACAGCCCGTGCGCGTACTCGTGCTCGATGACTGAGGCATCGAAGTTGCCGTCGGAGTACGGCCCTTCGAAGGTGTCGTTGATCGGCTCCCACAGGAACATGCCGCTCCAGGCGGGGATGCCGTCGGGGAGGGTGAGCATGTAGGCGTTGTCCCGGCCGGTGTAGGTGGGCGCTCCGCCGGTGGCCGCCCCGGCATGGACCAGCCCCAACACCGGGTCGCCGCCCTGCCCGCCGTTACCGCCGTTGTTGACCTGGAAATTGCCCGCGGACTCGGTGAACCCCAGCGCCCGGAACTCGTCGTGGATGCGGTTGTGATGCCAGAACAGGTTCGTCGCCGCCGGATCGAGATCCAGGGCGTACGACGGCGGCACGGACTGACCCTTGCTGCGCGCCCAGTTCGCGGCGTACGCGTAGTTGAACTGCCCGGTGAGGCTCACCGGCCGCGGCCCCTGATCGGCCGGGACCAGAAAGTTCGAATAGTTGGCGTAGGTGCTGGCGTTGTTGCCGACCGTCGTCAGGCCTACCAGACCCGCCAGCCCGGTCGGATCGACGTAACCCGAGGGGGACTGGGCGGTCGGCCCGAACGACTTGACCACCGGGCGGCCGCCGGCCGGAGCACCCGGATAGTTCTCGTAGACAGTGCCCTCGGCGTCATGCGCCACCAGGGACGCCTGGTACAGCGTTTCCCCGGTCGCCGCGTCGACGACGGTGTCCCACGCCTCGTCGAGAGCCTTGATGAACAGCACCCGGTAGGCGGGCCGCGCGCCATCGCGGGTAGGGAACGCCGCCTTCTGCACGTAGGACTCGCCGGCGAAGGGGCCCTTCACGAACACCTGGAAGCCGGCACGCTCACCAGCGGGCTGAGCCGCGTAGACCACACCGGGGGCCAGCTTGCCGGCCACGCCTTCCAGCACCTTGGCTGCGGAAAGCTTGTGCGTGGCCAGCAGCGCGCCGCCACGCGCCGAATTGCCGGCGTAGGACAGGACCCGCCCGTCGCCGGCCACGGCCACGCCGAGACGCCCGCCTCTCACCGCCGGCAGACCCGCGTACGTCTGCGCGAAGTTCACCACGTGCGTGCCGGTACCCACGAGTTCGTGATCGCGTACGACAGCAAGCGACGCGACCTCCGCCGCCGTGAGGCCGAACGCATCACGGTTGACGTCGATGAACGACCGCGCCACCGACACTGGATCTCCCGAACGAGGCCCGGTGAGCCAGCCACCGTCCTTGCGGATCGTCCGCGGCGTGCCGAACCGCCCGTCCCAGCTGACCCGAGTACCGGCGCCCGAAGCCGCAACCAGGTCGCGCACCGCGGCCAGCTGGCCGTCGGTGGGCCGCACGGACTGCGGACCACGCCTTATGTCAAGCCTGCCGATACCTGCAGCGCCGACATCGACGACGGCGGAAGCGACAGATGGACTGAGCGTGAGAACCAGGGCGAATGCCGCTCCCACCGCGAGCGGCCGACGAATACCCATCAGGACTCCCTCTGCGCGTCTGATCACGCCTGCATCGTGCCGGTGCTGGTTGCCTGTCGTATAGACATCGGCGGCGACGGCTACCGTGCAACAAAGCGGGCTCGGAGCGGCCGGCGTGAGCAGGTCTTGACCTCCTTGGCAGGCGCCGGAACGAAGCGGCACATGGCGATCGTCGGAGCGGTCTCCCTGGGCGCATCCGCTGGTGCCCCTGGGTGTCAGCTCGGCGGCCTGCCACCTGCGACCTGCGCTGGAGAAACCGAGACAATTCTCTCCCTTAGGGAACAAACGGAAGCATGACTCCTCCCGTGTTTCCTATCTAGAAGGTGAGCGGTTGTACCAGGTGTGACGGCGAAGTTACGGCGAACATCATGATCCCGGCGAAGACCCGCTTCCCGCGGCGAATTACCTGGGTGGAACGCGAGAACGATCGCCGGCACCGCGTGTACGACGCCAAGGTCGAGGCCTGGCACCGGCGCCACGACGAGCTGATCCGGCTGCGGATCGAGGCCGGCGGGTTCCTCGGGTGCATTTGACATCCTCCCCCGCCTAAAGGACCCCGTTGGGAAATCCCTGAAGTGGGTGTAAGGCCGTTCAGGTGGCGAGGCGCACCCCTGTCAGTCCTGCGCCGGCTGTCCACCCGGCCCCGACCGCGCGTCCTCAGCCAACCACCGCCCCGACCCCGGGCACGGGGCCGTCCCCGGCCACCGGTCCGACCCCAACCAGCGAGCCATCCTCGACCGAGCCTTCCATGGCCTATGCACGGACCCCCTACGGCTGCCACTGTGGGAGCCACTGCTCTGCCCATCAGCCTTTCACTAAAACAGGTTCAAGGTCGCCAGCATCGGGGCGTGGTCGGAGGCGGGGTGGTCTGTCGTCCGTTCACGGGATCGGTCGGCTGGACTTTTGGCTGATGGTGAGTATGGTCAGCTAGCTGTCCGCACCTGTGCGTTCAGAGGAGGCCGGCGACCGTGGCCGAGAGATCGACCGCTCGCCCCGCCGATGGGGCTGCCCAAGACGACGACCCAAATGAAATTGACAGCTGGATCGCCCACCTGTCGCGGCCGGCAACAAGCGACTCCGACACCTACGACGAGTGGCCGGAGGCCGCCCCGCTGCAGTGGCGCGCGGACGTGCCGGACCCGGACGAGGAGTCGTGCCAGCCCGAGGACACGAACCAGGAGCACGAAGCGCGGCACACAAGACACCGGGCGGACCAGCAGTACGAGGAATACGAGCAGCACGACGGGGCGTACGGCCAGCACGAGTACGCGTACCGGGGGTCCGACCCGGTGACCGACCCCGCACCGGCGGGCTACGAGCCCGACCAGACCTACCGGGGCGACGAGCACGGGCAATCCCCCTGGGAGGAACGGCGGGCCCAGGCGACGTACGGACCGATCGATGCCGGTCCGGTGCGCGAGGCCGCGCATTCCGGCCTGCAGGAGACCTACGGCGTACCGGAGGTGGGCTACGCCCACGAGGAGCATTACCCGCACGACGATGACGCCGGCCTCAACGAGCACCGCTACGGCGGGTCCGCCCCGCAGTACCCCGAGGCGATCGAAGACGTTCCGACCCAAATGCTGCACAACCTGGCGCTTGATGCCCGCCCGCGGCCGGCCGGTCGGCGACGCTGGCTGATCGCGGTCGGCGGGCTCGCGGTGGGAGCGCTGCTATGCGCCATGGCGTTTACCTGGGGGTCGGACCGGCCGCCGGAAGGCGCGCTGCCGCTGGTGACAGCCACCATCCCGCCGGACGCGTCTGAGGAGCCGATTGCCGTCCCGGAGATGCCGACGGCGACGCCGAGTTCCGCGACCCCGCGCAGCTCCTCTGCCACGCCTAGGACCACACCGAAGGTCACTCGTTCGCCTAGCCCCCCACCGTCGGTCACCCACCCCGCCGCGCCGCCCCCGACACGCGCCGTGGCCACGCCGACGCAAACCCGAAGCGCGAGTCCGCTCCTGCTCGGGCCATCGAGCAACGACGGGGTGGCGAACATGGTCCAGGGATACTGCGATCGGCACGCCGCCGGGAGCTCCGCGGCGCCCCGCAACGACGGCAGTTGGCAATGTACGAGGCTTCTCTCTGCGTCTACCGTCGACATGAACGTCGCCTGCCGCGACACGTACGGTTCGGACGCCTACGCACGACCATCGAATACTGGCGATCCATACGCCTGGCGCTGCTACCGCTGACCACCCGCGGCCCCGCCACCGATAGCCCGATCTCCGTCCGGCACCCTACGACCACATCAGGCATCTATCGGCGTTGCCGATGCCGTTCATCTCCTTCTCCAGCAGCGCTGGGCGGGCAGTGCGGAAACCTCCGGGCTGCCGCTGCCAGGCGGACTCACCCCCTCCAGCCCCGTCCGCCCACACCGCGAGCGCCACTCATACGCGTCTCTTCCCCGCCATCGCGGGGCAACGGGATCGGGCCCCGGGTGCAGATCAGGCACAACGAATGCAGGGGGACGACCTTCGCATTTCAAGTCGAAGGTCGCCCTGGTCGACGGCGTGGAAGCTCGGGTGGGCTTCCGTGCTGTCGATGGGCGCCTCGTCAGTCGGCTACGCTGCGGCGGTTAGCTCGCGGAGAGTGCGATGAGGAAGACGAGCTTTTGCTGGCTCTTTCATCCGCTCGGCGGCGGGCTACCTCGATGCATTTACCGCAGGTCGGCGGCGATCCGGTCGGCGTCGGCGGTCAGGGCATCGTAGCCCTCGGCGGTGAGCTTGCCGTCGCGTCGCAGGTCGCCGAGTTTCTCGCGTAGCTTCTTGAGCTGCTTCTCGGCCTGGTCTGGGTCGTTTTCGGCGACCTTCTTTGCGATCGCGTCCACCTTGGTGTGCAGGTCCTCTGCGGCATCTGGGTTCAACCGTCCGGCTTCCACCTGCTTCCGGATCGACTGGCGCATGCCGGCGATCGGGTCAGCGGGTGGAGTGGGGATCGGCCTACGCGAGGTGGCCCGAGGGCTCGGTGTCGGGCTGGCAGGCTTGCGGGTGGCGGACGCGACGGTACGCAGCGTCGGCGTGGCGGACGCGACGGTGAGCGGCACAGCCGGCACGCGGGGCGACACGGCGGGGGTGGCCGATGCCGGCGGCGCGGTCGGTCCCGCGATCGAGGTGTGGTCGTCGCGGTCGAGCAGCGTGACGCCGGCCAGGGCGAGCAGCGCAACGCCGAGCAGGACCGCCACCAGCAGCGCCTCGCGCCGACGCCGTGCCAGGCGGTAGCCCGGCCCGGGGCGTGCCGGGCCGGCTGCGTCCGACCTGGGCGGAAGAGCAATCACCGGCGTGGACCGTCCCGGTCGGCCGGGGTCCGCTGGCGTGACCGACACGAGGGGAACCGGCGTGCCGGCCCGGGGCAGCAGGGCCGCGAGGCAGTTCCGGACCTCGGCCGCGCCGGGCGGCCGGTCGGCAGGGTCCTTGGCCAGCAGTTCGGCGGCCAGGGCGTCCAGCTCAGCCGGTACGTCGGGCCGACGCTCGCGCAGCGGCGGGGGTGGCTCGTTGACGTGCTGATGCAGCACGCTGAGCTGCTCGCCGACGAACGGCGGACCGCCAGCGAGCATGGCGTAGAGGGTGCAGCCCAGCCCGTACAGGTCGGTGCGGTGGTCCACCGGCTCGCCGAGGGCCTGCTCCGGAGACATATACGAGCTGGTGCCGAGCTTGGTCGCCGGCTCGGTAAGGGTGTTCTCCCCCTCTGCCAAAAGAAGGCGGGCGATGCCGAAATCACAGATCTTCACTGTGCCGGTGGCGGTGACGATCAGGTTGCCCGGCTTCACGTCACGGTGCACCACCCCGGCCGCGTGCGCGGCGGCGATCCCGTCGCAGGTCTGCACGGCGATCGACAACGCCTGCAGGACGGCCAGCGGGCCGTCGGCGATCAGTGCGGACACCGTCCGCCCCTCCACCAATTCCATGATCAGGTAGGAGTCGTTCTCCTCGGCGCCGAAGTCGTAGACAGCGACGATGTGCGGATGGGTCAGCCCGGCCGCCGCGCGGGCCTCACGGTCGAAGCGTTCCGCGGCCATCGGCTCCTTCAGGCCCGCCGCGGCGAGCGCCTTGATCGCCACCGGGCGGTCCAGACGCAGGTCACGACCGCGCCACACCTCACCCATACCGCCGCTGCCCAGCAACTCCTCGCACTGGTAGCGGCCATCCAGCAGACGTCCCAACACACGCCTCACTGCTCCAACCCTGCACGCCGCTACACGGGGGGCGGTGACGCGACGGCCGGCATCGGGGTCATCGAACGAACCATCAGGAGCTTCCTCATGATGGACGATCCCCCAAGTTGGTCAACGCGCCATCGGCACCGAGGAAACGATCGGCCGGCGTCGCTGACAGCTTGGGGGAATGCGTCCTGACCGTCGGGCTTGGGGCTGTTCAGGTGACAGCACGATGGGCCGGTCCGCGGCAGTGGCCAGCATGGCAGCGACGCCGGCTGACGATTCTTCGGCGGGCAGTTCCCGCGGTCATAGCGGCCGGCTGGCGCATGCGGCGGCGAGCGGGTGTGGCCGTCGGCGGGGTCGCATGCCGGCGCTGGTGCCGTCGGCGGCGTGGGCCAGGTGGAACACGTGGGCCCGTTCGGCGTCGTCGAGTTGCAGTGCTCGGGCGAGAGCGTCGAGGACGGAGGCGGAGACGCCGGCGATCGCGCCGCGTTCGAGCTTGGAGTAGTACTCGATGCTCATCCCGACAAGGGTGGCGACCTCGCCGCGGCGTAGGCCGGGCACGCGGCGGTTGCCGACGTCGGGCAGCCCCGCCTGCCGCGGGGTGATCTTGGCCCGCCGAGAGATGAGGAAGTCGCGGACCTCCGCGCGGTTGTCCATGTGAACGACGGTACGACGCGGCAGCGAATTGCTGGGGTGCCCTGTCGGTACACGTTTCGTCAGAGACTCCCCGCAGGTTCCCGAACAGGGTTTGCTGATGTTGTGGCCGGCCACGGCCTGCCCGCACCAACGGGCCGTCGAGTCCGCATCCTTGAAAGGGCCTGTTCGACCGATGAACCCAACCTACGATTTTGAGGGCCAGGTCGCCTTCGTCACCGGCGCCAGTTCCGGCATGGGTCTGGCCACCGCCCGCGCGTTCGCGCAAGCCGGTGCCGCAGTGGCCCTTGCCGACATCAACGAAGCCGCGTTGCAGGCCGCCGCCGAAAAGCTTCGCGACGCCGGCCATCGGGTGCTCGGTGTGCCGTGTGACGTCGCCGACGAGGCCAGCGTCGCCGCCGCCGTCCGCGCGACGGTCGAGGAGTTCGGGCGGCTCGACATGGCGTTCAACAACGCCGGCATCCAGGTGCCGCCCAGCGATGCGGCCGATGAACCTGCCGAGGTCTTCGACCGGGTCAACGCCATCAACCTGCGCGGTGTGTGGGCCTGCATGAAACACGAACTTGCAGGGATGCGCAGCCAGGGTAGCGGAGCCATCGTCAACTGCTCCTCCCTCGGCGGACTGGTCGGTCTGCCCGGCCGCGCCGCGTACCACGCCTCCAAGCACGGCGTGCTGGGGCTCACCAGCAGCGCCGCATTGGAGTACGCACCCCGGGGCATCCGGATCAACGCGGTCTGCCCCGGCACGATCGCCACCCCGATGGTCACCGAAATGATCGACAAGGGTGAACTCGACCTCGCCGAGGCGGTCGCCAACCAGCCCATCAACCGCCTCGGTGAACCCGACGAGATCGCCGCCGCGGTGCTGTGGCTGTGCAGCCCCGGCGCCACCTTCGTCATCGGCGTCGCGCTGCCTGTCGACGGCGGCTACACCGCGCAATGACAACCCGCACGCACCGTCCAGCAGCCAGCCGACCTTGTTCGGATCGGTCCCACCGCCAACTCGGCCGAGCCGGGCACCTTAGCGATGTGCAGGCCAACACCCGTGAGCAACCCTCTCCGTCGGAGATGATCGCCATGAGCAAGCGAGTCCCCGCCACCCTGGCTGCAGCTGTGCTCCTACCACTGGCAGGGTGCGCAGCCTCGCAAAACGGCGGACCGGCTGCCCAGCCGTCGCCGGCAGCCACCACAAGAGTAGAGATGAGCGTGGCGCAAGTGCGATTCTCCACCGCCGAAACCACGATCGTGGTCCGGATCGTCGACAATCCCTCGGGTCGGGACTTCGTCTCGAAGCTACCGCTAACGCTGAGCTTCGAGGACTTCGCCGGCCGGGAGAAGATCAGCTACCTGCCCGAGCGTCTCACCACAGAAGGTTCCCCGGGCAGCGCCCCGCGCAACGGAACCCTCATCTACTACAAGCCGTGGGGAAACATCGGCTTCTACTACAACGCCGCCGGCGGCCATGGCGACAACCTCATCACGATCGGCACCGCCGAGTCAGGCGTCGATCAGCTCGACGGTCTCGGTCGAGGCCAGGTCACCGTGGAGGAGTGACGGCCACTCGCTGTCCATCGCCCGAGCCGCCGTCCTACGGCAGCCCTCGATGAACCGCCGAACGTCTTCGAAAGGACCGCTCACCATGCCCGACGACACAGTCCCCACGGGGGCGCAGCGCATGTTCGGCGACTTCGCGCCCGCGCTCGTGCACTACACCGACCAGCTGCTGTTCGGCGAGGTGTGGGAACGCCTGGAACTCGCCGCCCGGGATCGCAGCCTGATCACCGTGGCCGCGCTGCTGACCGCAGGCAACACCGAGCAGTTGGCCTTCCACCTCGACTACGCCAAGCGCAACGGTGTCACCGAGACCGAGCTGATCGAGGCCATTACGCATCTGGCGTTCTACGCCGGCTGGCCCAAGGCCATGTCCGCCATGGCCGTCGCCAAGCAGGTCTTCGCCGACAGCCACTGACTACGGCGCTCGCCGCTCGCTGCGACGGCAGACGCGCCAGGAACACCGCTCGCCACCAGTTCCATGAGCGTTTTGGAAGGATCTTGACCATCCGAGGCGCCATTCTGCACGCACCGGGCGACGTCCGAGTGGAAGACCGCGACGACCCGAGGATCCAGAAGCCCACCGACGCGATCATCCGCGTCGTCGCCGCCTGCGTATGCGGGTCGGACCTGTGGCCCTACCGCGGCATCGAGCCCGTCGACCGGCCGGCCCCGATGGGCCACGAGTACGTCGGCACCGTCGAAGAGGTCGGCAGCCAGGTCACCGGCATCCGGCCGGGCCAGTTCGTCGTCGGCTCGTTCGCCGCGTCCGACAACACCTGCGAGATCTGCCGGGCCGGATACCAGACCTTGTGCATACACCGGGAATGGATCGGCCCGCTCGGCGCCCAGGCCGAGTACCTGCGCGTACCGCTCGCCGACGGCACCCTGGCCGCCACCCCCGACCAGCCGGACGACGACGTCATTCCGGGCCTGCTGGCCGCGTCCGACGTGCTGGGCACCGGCTGGTTCGGCGCCGTCGCCGCCAACGTGAAGCCGGGCAACACCGTCGCCGTTGTCGGCGACGGAGCCGTCGGACTGCTCGCCGTCCTCGCGGCCAAGCACCTGGGCGCGGAAAAGATCATCGCGATGAGCCGGCACGCCGAGCGGCAGAAACTCGCCCTGGACTACGGCGCCACCGACATCGTCACCGAACGCGGCGACGACGGCGTCACCCGGATCAAGGACCTCACCGGTGGGTACGGCGCGCACTCGGTCATCGAGGCCGTCGGCACCCAGGCATCGATGATGCAGGCCATCCGGTCGGCCCGCCCGGGCGGGCACGTCGGCTACGTCGGCGTCGCCCACGGCATCCAACTGTCCGGGGAAGAGCTGTTCTACTCCCACGTGCACCTGCACGGCGGACCCGCACCCGTACGCCGGTTCCTGCCCGAACTCGTCGACCTGATCACCAGCCGCACGATCGATCCGGGCAAGGTCTTCGACCTCGCCCTGCCCCTCGACCAAGCCGCTGAGGGCTACCAGGCGATGGACGAACGCCGCGCCGTCAAGGCCCTCCTACGCCCCTGACCGAACGAAACGAGGAATCACCATGGAACTGAAACCGGTCGCGGCGACTGCCAAGACGCCCGCGCAGAACTTCACCGGCGACGTCTACATGACACCCATCTACAACGGCACCGGACCGTCACGGATGACCGTCGCGCTCGTACGCTTCACGCCGGGCGCCCGTACCAACTGGCACTCCCATGCCGTCGGCCAGACCCTGCACGTCACCGAAGGCGTCGGCCTCGTGGGCACCCGCGACGGAAACGTGGTGCGTGTGCGCGCCGGCGACACCGTCGTCTGCCCACCCGGCGAGGAACACTGGCATGGCGCCGCCGCCGACACCTTCATGAGCCACCTGGCCATGCTCGAAACCAAACCCGACGGCAGCGACCCCACCACCTGGCTCGAACCAGTCGCACAAGACCAGTACCAGGAGGCAAACCAGTAGGTCACCATGTCCGCGCATCCAACTGCCCGCAACCGCCAGCGGAGCCGAGCCCACAACCTTCGCCTGCCGGGCGATACGTTCCGCGTCGCCGGGGCTGAGCCGGTCCAGTGTCGACAGGAACGCCCACTGGTCCTCGTACGGCTCGAGCGTGCCGAGGTCGAGGAACGTGGTTAGCCCGTCCTTGCGGCGCCGGCCCTGCATTGGCGCGGCGGTGAGGTTGCCGAAGCCGCCCTCGGGTAGGACGTCCTGGTTGGGGAACAGCCGGTCGTACGACCGCAGGTCCATCGACCCGCGCAGCACTATCGCGTCGTGCAGCAGCCCGGTGCCGACGGCACGGGCCACCGCCGCCGGGACCACGCCGGCGAAGAGGATCCACACGTGGGCGCCGCGATCGGGCTGGGAGACCTCCAGGGCGGCCGGCACAGCAGTGGCTCGCGCCGCCTTGACGTAGGCCAGGGCATCGAGCATCGCCGTCGGGCCGTCGAAGTCGGCCACGACGAAGTGGCAGGTGTTGCCAGGCAGCAGCGGGTACAGCCCCAGGAACACGTCGCCGACGAGATGGGCGGCGACGACCTCCGCCGTACGGGGTAGGTATGCTGCGCCGCGTCGGTCCATGCCTCGACGCCAGCCGCCGGCGACCGCGGGCATCCACCCGGCAGCGCCGGTGCGGGTGTTCTCCCAGCGCACCGCGTACACGTCGACGCAGGCCCGGAACCGGTCGGCGAACAGCGCCAGCTTGTCCGCCACCGGTGAAGCCATCGTGACCAAACCCGGCGCAGCGACCACGGACAGCTGCTCCGGCGCCGGAGCCGTGTCCTGACCACGCAGTTCGAGCAGCCGTGACAGCCGGGCGTTCTCCGCTCGTAACCGCTGCAGCTCGCGGCGAAAACCCTCGAACTCGTCTGCCGAACCCACCGATCCATGTATCGGGCTTCGAACGTCCCGGGGCGGGTCCGCTATCCTGCGCCGATGGCATCGAAGCGGAATGCGGCGCTCGAGGCGATGATCGAAGAGGCCACCGTCGACGCGTACAACGACGACGAACAGCTCACCGGCCTGTTCGCCATGCTCGAAGAGCATCTGGCGGTGCCGTTCACCACCACCGTCCTCGGCATGGAGGTAACCATGCAAAAGGTCGACCTCACCGCCGACAGCATCGTCGCGATCTGCGCCCGGGGCCGCCACCGGCAGAAGATCGACCTGCTCGACCTGCCGCTGCCCACACCTGCACCGGACGGCGCCGACTGGATCGACGCCTACCGACACTGGGCCGGGCGGTAGTCAAGGTGAGCGAGTATCAGTACTACGAGTTCACCGCCGTCGACCGGCCCCTCACGACTCGCGAACAGGCCGAACTGCGGTCGCTGTCCACCCGGGCCGACATCACCGCCACGAGCTTCGTCAACACCTATCAGTGGGGCGACTTCAAGGGCGACCCGCGCAGGCTGATGGAGCGGTACTTCGACGCGCACCTGTACCTGGCGAACTGGGGCACCCGCCAGCTCATGCTGCGGTTGCCGAAGCACGTGGTCGACCCCGCCACCATCGCCGACTATTGCGTGGGTGACAGTGCGTCCGCCTGGACCGCCGGCAGGCACGTCATCGTTCACCTATATCGGGAGGACGAGGACGGCACCGACGAGTGGGACCTCGACGGGCACGGCCTGCTCGCCTCGATCATCCCGGTGCGGGCCGGCCTCGCCGCCGGCGACAGGCGCCTGCTGTACCTGGGCTGGCTGCGCTGCGTACAGTCCCTAGAACTCGACGACGACGAGCCCGAGCCGCCCGTCCCGGCCGGGATGAGCACGCTCGACGCCTCGCTCACCGCGGTCGCCGAGTTCCTGTGCATCGACCCTGATCTGATCGCGGCTGCGGCGGCCGCTTCGGCGCAGGCCGCCGTCGAGCCGACCGCCGCGCAACTGCGCTCGTGGGTCACCAGACTCCCGGTCCGAGAGAAGGACGCCATCCTCGCCGACCTGGTCAGCGGCGGCGACGGTCACCTGCGCGGCCGGCTGCTGCGCCGGTACCGCGACGAACACCTCCCGGACACGTCCACCACGACCGTCCCACGCACCGCAGGCGAACTACTCGCCACCGCCGCACACCTGCGCGCCGAACGGGAACGCCAGGTCGCCGAGCAGCATGAGCGGGACCGGATCCGCCAGGAACGGTCCGCGGCGGCCGCCCGGCAACGGCACCTCGACGCCCTCGCAGTCGATCAGCCCGCCGCGTGGCAGCGGGTCAACGAACTCATCGCCACGAAGAAACCCCGCGACTACGACACGGGCGTTCAACTCCTTGTCGACCTGCGCGACCTCAGCGAACGCGACGGCAGCACCACACTCTTCCGACAGCGGCTGGCCGAACTACGGGCCGTGCACGCACGCAAGCCCAGCCTGCTGGAACGCCTCGAACTGGCAGGACTCGATGCCTGACACCCTCCGGTCGACCGCCGCACAGGCCGAGGCCAACCTTCACGCCGTCCTGCACCTCGTGGCCGGCGGGCGGCTACGGTGCAGCGAAACGACCCGCCGACCGGCCGCCGCGACCGTCGCCGCCGTCGCCGAGGTGCTCGACGGCGGCGACTTCTACCCCGCCGAGCCGATCGCGGCGTTCGCGTGGCCGCTACTGCTGCAGGCCGGCGGACTGGCCGAACTCGCCGGCGGCCGACTCCAGCTCACCGACCGCGGACGCGCCGCCCTGGCCAAACCGGCCGCCGCGACGATCCGGCGGCTCTGGCGATCCTGGGTCACCACCACCGTGCTCGACGAGTTCAACCGGATCGACCGGATCAAGGGCCAGCGTGCCGCTAACGTCCTCACGTCGGTCAAGACCCGCCGCAAGGCCGTCGCCACCGCCCTCGCCGCCTGCCGATGCGACGAGTGGATCGCCATCGACGACCTGTTCGCCACCATGCGCCGCAAACGGGAGACCTCCCCGACCGTCGCCCGCAGCGAACGCGCACTGTGGAAGCTGTACCTTGTCGACCCCCAGTACGGCAGCCTCGGCTACAGCGGATTCGCGGACTGGCCGATCCTCGAAGGCCGCTACACCCTCGCCGTGCTGTTCGAGTACGCCGCGACCCTCGGCCTCATCGACATCGAACACACCGACCCCGTCGGTGCCCGCGCCGACTACCACGACAACTGGGGTGCCGACGACCTCGACTACCTCAGCCGCTACGACGGCCTGCGGGCCATCCGACTCAACCCGCTCGGCACCTACGCACTCGGGCTGACCGGCGACTACCAGCCACCCGTCAGCACCACGGAGCCGGAGCGGACCCTGAAGGTCCTGCCAACCCTGGACATCGTCGCCGTCGGCGACCCCACCGCCACCGACCGGCTCGTCCTCGACGCCCACGCCGAACACACCGCCGACCGGGTCTGGACCGTACGCGCCGACACGCTGCTCGCCGCAGCCGAAACCGGACGGCCACTCGGCCAGTTCGTCACCTTCCTGAGGGATCGTGCAATGCACGACCTGCCGGCAGCGCTCGCCGTCCTCGTTGACGACGTGACCACCCGGGCGACGAGGATCAGCGACCGCGGCCTCGTCCGCCTCGTCGAATGCGCCGATGCGCCCCTCGCAGCCCTCGTCGCCCGCGACCCGAAACTGCGCACCCTGTGCACCCTCGTCGGCGACCGCCACCTCGCCGTACCCGTCGAACACGAAACACAGTTCCGCCGTACGCTGCGCGCCCTCGGTCACACCATCGCCACCTCGACGGGATGAACCAGGCCGCAACGGTGCCACAACCACTTCCTAGCAGGGCAGACCGCGCCGGCTGGGGACTCGAGTACGCCGAGCCCGTTCTCGCCACGCGTACGGGCCGCAGCCTGCAATACCTGCGGATTCTCACAGACGGAGATGGCCTGTCCCCGCGGCGCCAGCGATGCGGGACCCGTGATGTCGTCCGGGTCCACCCACTTCCCGTCATCCGGCTCTGGTGAGCCGAGGCCGCCCCCAGTGTGGAGTGACGGCCTCGAAGCAGATCGAGCGGCGGGGGTCAGCGCCCCGCAGGCCGTGCGGCCTTTCCGTCGGGGGCGTAGGCGTACAGGTTGCCGTCGTACGCGCCGACGACGACCGTGTTGCCGCTGGCCGCTGGGCCGGCCCCGACCCAGGCTCCGATCTCGTGCTCCCACAGCACGTTGCCGGTCGCCTTGTCCAGAGCGTAGAACCGACCGTTGTTCGAACCGATGAAGAGGGTGTCGCCGGCAACTACCGGCGAGGACTGGATGCCGCCCTTGTCTA